>NZ_CP028105.1:2400000-2700000 GCF_003019675.1 Fusobacterium ulcerans
GCTCCGTTTCCTAAGTGGCAAACAATTATTTTAGAGTGCTCAGGATTTCCCATGATCTCTCTCATTGTTTCAGAAACATAAAGATGAGATGTTCCGTGGAATCCATATTTTCTAACTTTTAAATCTTTGTAATCTTCATATGGTAAAGCATACATATATGCTTTTGCTGGCATTGTTTGATGGAATGCAGTATCAAAAACTCCTACATTAGGTTTACCAGGCATAAGAGCCATGCAAGTTCTAACACCCATTAAGTTAGCTGGGTTGTGTAGAGGTGCAAGGTCATTGTTTTCTTCAACAGCTTTCATAACATCTTCATTTAATAATACTGATGAAGCAAATGTTTCTCCACCATGTACCATTCTATGTCCGATAGCTCCAACTTCTTCAACAGAAGCGATAACTCCGTTTTCTTTATCAACTATAGCGTTGATTACTAATTCTAATGCTTCTTTATGAGTAGGCATAGGTTTTTTGATTTCGATTTCAAAATCTTTAGCAGGTACTTCATATTCCATTCTAGAACCATCAATTCCGATTCTTTCACAAAGTCCTTTTGCAAATACTTCTTTAGTTTCAGGGTTCATCAATTGATATTTTAATGATGAACTTCCACAGTTTATTACTAAAACTTTCATTATACGTTTAACCTCCAAGATTATATTTTTTTATTATTCAGCTGCTTGAACTGCTGTAATTGCTACTAGGTTTACGATGTCATCTACTGAACATCCTCTTGATAAGTCATTGATAGGAGATGCAAGTCCTTGAATTAATGGACCATAAGCATTAGCACCAGCTAATCTTTGAACTAGTTTGTATCCAATGTTTCCAGCTGCAAGGTTAGGGAAAACTAATATGTTAGCACTTCCAGCAACTTTAGACTCAGGACATTTTTTCATTGCTACTGATTTAACGATAGCAGCATCAGCCTGTATCTCAGCTTCGTAAGGGAATGTAACTCCTCTTTCTTTTAAGATATTTCCAGCTTCTTTTACTACATCGATATCAGGGTGGTTTGCAGAACCTTTAGTTGAGAAAGTCATTAAAGCAACTTTTCCCTCCATTCCTACTACATTTTTAGCAGTAACAACTGAAGCTTCAGCAATATCTGCTAATTGCTCAGAAGTTGGAACTGGGATAACTGAACAGTCTCCAAATAGTAAAACTTCTCCATAAGTTTCTTGTCTTTCTGTAAGTTCCATAACAAACATAGAAGAAACAGTTTTTATTCCAGGTTTAGTTCCTATGATTTGTAGTCCAGCTCTTAATACATCAGCTGTAGGTGAATCTGATCCAGATACCATAGCATCAGCATCTTTCATTTTTACCATCATAGCTCCATAGAAGTTAGAATCAGTTGACATGATTTCTTTAGCTTTTTCAAAAGTCATTCCTTTTTTTGCTCTTAATTCAGCAAATTTAGTTGCATATTCGTCTAATTTTGGAGAATTAGCGATTTCGATTATTTCTACACCTTTTAAAGATATTCCTAAGTCGTTAGCAACTCTTTCCATATCTTCTTTAATTCCTAAAACTACAGGTTTAGCTACTCCTAATTCAACTATTTTAGCCGCAGCAGTAACTACTCTTTCATCTTTTCCTTCTGGTAATACAACTGTTTTACCAACTGTTCTTGCTTTTTCTCTTATTTTAACTAAAAAACTCAAAACAATCACTTCCTTAATATTATTTATTTTTTATCTTTTTATCTTTTCATGTTCAGAGGACATACTTATCCCTTAAGTGTTAAATATATACTAACAAATTTTAACTATAATTACAATTAATTTTGAAAAACATATACAAAATAAAAGTATATTATTAGTCGAATATAGCTTGTATATATTCTTTTGCATCAAACTTCCTTAAATCTTCAATCTTTTCGCCTACTCCAATAAACTTAATTGGTTTTTTAATCTCTTCAGATATACTGAACACAATCCCCCCTTTAGCAGTTCCATCTAATTTAGTTATTATGAAACCAGTTAAATCAGTTACTTCATTGAAAACTTTTGCTTGTGAAAGTCCATTCTGACCAGTGGTACCATCTATTACCAGAATAGATTCATAATGCTGATCACCTAATTTTTTCTTAATGATATTATGAATTTTTTCTAATTCTTTCATTAAGTTATTTTTATTATGAAGCCTTCCAGCAGTGTCTATGATAGCTATATCTGCTCCCCTTGCTTCAGCAGCGGCAAGGGTATCAAAGACAACAGCCCCAGGATCAGAACCTTGTGTACTTTTAACTATTTCAGCACCAGATCTTTTTGCCCATTCTTCAAGCTGTTCAATTGCAGCAGCTCTAAATGTATCACCAGCACCTAGTATAACTTTTTTACCATCTTTTACGAATTTAGAAGCTAGTTTACCAATAGTAGTAGTTTTTCCTACTCCATTTACACCAACTACAAGAATAACATTTAATTTACCATCTTCTATAACTATATCATTTCCCTCTTTGATAAGGAAACCTTCCATAACTTCTTTTAAGACAGGATAAATATCCTTAGGATCTTTTATTCCTCTCTTTTTTACTTCTTTTTCTAAAGCACCAACTATTTTTACTGTCATATCCATACCAATATCAGACTGGATAAGGATATCTTCTAACTCTTCATACATTTCAAAATCTATTACACTTCTTCCTAAGATAAAAGATTTTAACTTACCAAATAATCCCTCTCTAGATTTAAAAAGTTTATCTTTGAGGGAAGTAAAAAATCCTTTGCTCTCCTCTTCTTTTTTTATTTCTGGAATAGGGTCTTTTAACTCTTCCATTTTTTCTTCAAGTACAGGTTCAGTTAAATCTTCCTCTTTTTCTTCAGGAATAGATTCGATTATTTCTTTTTCTATTTCAAGTTCTGATTTTTCTTTATTTTCTTCAAGAATTTCAGAGATTTCAACACCAGCAACAGTGACATTACTCTTCTCTTCTTCATTCTTATCTTTCTTAAAAAGTTTGCTGAAAAAACCCATTTATTATGTCCTCCTAAAAATAACTTCTTTTCATTAATTTTACCATACTTTATACAGTTTTTCAATTTAAAAGAGTGAAAATGAATCCAAATGTGAGCATTTTTCTTTCTTTGCACAGTGAAATAAAAAAATAACACTGGCTATAAAATTTTTAATTTCATAGAACAGTGTTATTATAAATATTATAATTTAGTTAAAATATTTCTTACAGCTAATATTCCCATTACAGCAGCAATGTTCAATCCGCTTCCATAACCAGAACTGTCTCCAGCAGCATAAAGACCTTTTATACTTGTTTCCATCTCTTTAGTTATTTCTATTCTTGTACTTCTGAATTTTATTTCTGGAAAATAAAGTAAAAGATCACCAGAAGCAAATCCAGGAGTAATTTTATCAAGAACTTCAATAAATTCCATTATATTGTCTAGAAGTCTTTGAGGACATGCCAGAGCAATATCTCCAGCAACATAATCTTCAGTAGTTGGAATAATATTTAATCTTGAAAGTTTTTCATCAGTTGATCTTCTTCCAGCTTTTAAGTCTATATATGACTGAACTAAAAGTTTACCACCAGTAAGCATTGATGACATTTTAGCTATTGCAGTTGCATATTCAAATGGTTGATTGAATGGCTCTGTAAATTTTTTAGTACATAATAAAGCTAGATTTGTATTAGTAGATTTTCTATCTTTATAAGCATGTCCATTTGCAAGAACGAAATCATCCTCATATTTTTCAGCAGCAATAAATCCACTAGGGTTACTACAGAAAGTTCTCATTTTATCTCTATAGTTTCTAGAGTAATAAATCATCTTTGCTTCATAGAAATTTTCATTGATTTCTTTCATAATAATATCAGGAATTTCAGCTCTTACTCCAATATCGATAGCACCATTTTCATATTTTATATCATGCTCTTTGCAAAGATCCATCATCTTTTGGGCACCACTTCTTCCCATTCCAATGACTACATGATCTGAATAATACTCTTCTCTTTTTCCTTTGTGAGTTACTGCTACTCCTTTTATTGTTTTATCTTCAATAATAAGGCTTTCTATCTCTCTTTCAGTAGCAAATTCTACGCCTTTTTCAATTAAATAATCTATGAGCTGAGTATATAATTTTCTTGAACCATCAGTTCCTAAGTGCATAGTAGGAGTATCAACAAGCTGAATACCATTTTCTATACATCCTCTTTTTATTTTTTCCATGACAGAATTATAATTCATTCCTGCTGGTTTTTCATTAAATCCAAATTTTCTATATATATTTACTACATCCTGAATAGTATCATTAACTATTTTTTTTCCTGTTACATTGTGTACATCTCCTCCTACTCTGTAATCCATATTGAATTTTGAGTCGGAAAAAGCTCCAGCACCACTTACTCCATAGATTATTGAGCAAGTAGGACAATTTACACATTTTCCAAGAGTTTCTTTAGGGCATACCCTCTGTTTAAGCATTCTTCCCTTATCTATAATCAGTATTTTAACTCCATCCTTTTTTTCTACAGCTTCATAAGCACCAAATACCCCTGCTTGTCCACCGCCTAAAAAGATAATGTCATATTTCACTATTTTAACCTCCAGCACAATTCTTTTTTAATGTTCACACCAATTCATATTTTGTGAAAAAACATTGAATGGCAGGTTGGCATGGATCTCCCCTGTGCGACCAGAGTAGTCATAATTCCATCCCCCTATATTTGTTCCATTCCTAAAATCATTTGTATTGTAAACTTCATTACTACTATTTACTCTTTCATTTTCTGGAGTCTTAGGAATGCTGTTTCTCCCATATATTTCTGCAAAGGAAATAGTTTCTCCAGTGGGAGTTTTAAAATCTAAAATTTTAAGATTATCCTTTGCTCCATCTTTAGTGAGATCAGGGTAATCTTTAGTTAGAGTATAATATTTTTCAAGGGCTATTCTAAGTTCTCTCAAATTTTTTAGAGTAGCTTCTGCTTTTCTAGCTTCTTTTAAGTCATTTATATTGTAGATACCTATTAGAATTATTACTGCTATTCCTAAAATAACAGTACCAGTTCCCAACATTACTTTCCAATCAAAATTTTTTTTCATTGCTGTTCCTTATCTTTTTGGTTTAATAAAAGCATCTCTTACAATTATTCCAGCTTCTTTAGGAAGAGTGACTTCAATTTCTAAAGGACCTCTTTTTACTGATATCCATCCCAATCCTTTAAATACCAATTCTTCTCCAGCCTGTACTTTTATTTTTTTCTTTATCATTTCCAATTTTTTATATTGATCTCTGCAATTATCACATGGAGGATAAAGCAGATCTTTTCTACCAGAAGTCAGAAGTTCTTTTAATCTTTCTGTATTTGTTTCATGGAAAGTTACATCTTTTGCAGCATAAAGAGAGAAGATAGGCATAGTGTCATCTTCATTTAAAACTCTAAACCAAAGTAATTCTCCAATTAAAAGAGCTCTTCCTTTTTTTACTTTAAAAGTTTTTCTAGAAATTTCACCAGATGGAACCATTTTTAAGTTGCATTCCTCACATACTAAATCTGAAATACGACCTTCAGGAATAAGTCCAGGAGTATCTACTAATACAATGTTTGTATGAGGAATTTGGTTTTTTACACTTTTAAGTGTAGTACCTGGATATTTAGAAACTGTTACTTTTTTAGCTCCTAAAAGTCTATTTACAATACTTGATTTTCCAACATTAGTAACACCAAGAACTATAGCTTCCACTCCATCAGGATAGAAATGCTTTATTTTTTTAAATATACCATTAATTCCATAACCATTTTTACTGCTTACAATTGCAATATCAAGAGGAGCAATTCCCTCTTCTGCCAATCTGTCTTTTACCCAATCAGATACTTCAGAAGGATGTTTGTCATCAGGGATAAGATCCAGTTTATTGATAACTACTATTGAGTCCATTTCTCTAAGAACATCAAGTATTTCATCATCAAAAGAACCTTCAAAATCTATTATATCAAATACTGCTACAGCTAATTTAGAATACTGCATAGCTTCCTGTACTTCTTTTCTGTAATCATCTTTGTTTAATCTTACAGGCATATATTTACCATAATTTTTTATTTTAAAACATCTCTGGCAGTAATGATCACCATTTTCTTGAAGTTTTCCTTCTGGTAAATATCCACTTTTATTTGCATCCTCACTTTGTAATTCTATTCCACACCCAACACATTTTTTGCCCATACACATCTCTCCTTAACTTAATACATCATAAACTATATTCAAATTTGTATAAATACACATTTCACCAGCTATTTCCATAGCTTCCACTGCTATTTCTTCAGCAGACATATCCTTGTTGTTCCTTATAAGAGCTCTGGCAGCAGCATAAGCATAGTTACCACCGCTTCCAATAGCAGCTACATCTCCATCAGGTTCTATTACATCACCATTACCTGAAAGAATCAGTATCATATTTTTATCAGCTACAATAAGCATAGCATCTAAAACTCTTAGAGCTTTATCTGTTCTCCAGTCCTTTGCAAGTTCCACAGAGGCTTTTTTTAAATTTCCTCCAAACTCATCTAATTTATTTTCAAATTTATCCATTAGTGCAAAAGCATCAGCAGCAGCTCCTGCAAATCCAGCTAAAACTTCATAATCACCTATTTTACGTATTTTTTTTGCATTGCCTTTGAAAACTACCTCTCCAAAAGTGACTTGTCCATCACCTGCAACAGCAACTTTTCCATCTTTTTTTACTGCTATAATTGTAGTAGCTCTTATCATAATGTTTCACTCCTCTAACTTTGATTCATAAAGTCAAATGGTATTTTATATAAAATTTCCTGATATATTTTGGTACTCTCTATTGTAACATGTCCCATAAGTTCTTGCAAAAAATTAAGGCTCATTCCTTTAGTTAATAAATGAACCGCAAAAGTATGCCTAAAACTATAGGGGCTGATTTCTCTTGTAATTCCAGCTCTGGCAGCATATCTATCAACTATTCTTCTTAATGATCTGTCACTCAATCTGCTGCCAGAACCATTGACAAAAAGAATACTTGAGTTATATTTATCTCCATATTTTTCTTTTTTTGCTTCTACATATCTTTTGAAATATTCTCTAGTTCTTTGACTGAAAAATACATATCTATTAGCTTTGCCATTAGAGACTAAAAGAGTTCTGCTGTCAAGATCAAAAACCTGTTCACCAATACTGAGCATTTCAGTAGAAGTTATACCACTTGAATAAAGCAATTCAAGTATTAATCTATCTCTTAACCCATTTGCATTATCTGTATTTATTACATCTCTAAGCTTATTTATTTCTTCTAAAGTAAGGATATCTGGTTTTTCTGCTTCAAAAGAAGGAGAATTAATTATTTCAATAGGATTATTCTTAATGAGATTATTTTTCATTAAATATTTAAAAAATGATCTTAAGGATGAAAGTTTTCTATTGATTGATCTTTTTCCTACTTCGTTTTTTTGAAGAGCTATGATAAATCCCCTGAGCATAACAGGAGTTATTTTTGAAGCTTCTTCAATTTTTTCTATATTTTTTAGATATTCACTAAGTTGAGAAAGATCTTTTTTTAGAGATTTAATAGTATTAAGACTTTTATTTTCTCCAAATTCAGCATAATATAAAAAATCTTTTATATTTTTATCTAAGTTTTCCATCTTTCCTCCCAGTATATCTGACATCCTCTTATATTATAGCCTATATTAAGAAATATTTCTATGCTAGTTCTTTTATTTTACTTTCCAAATGATCTAAAGCTATTTTAGAAATAGCATTGTATCTTTCTTTTTTATCTCTTATTCTTATTCCATCAAGAGATCTTATAATTCCAAAGTTAGGTCCCATAGGCTGAAAATTCTTTTTTTCTTCAGTGACATATTTTATCATTGCACCAATGGCACTTCTGTCATCTAATATAAAAGGAGCTTTTCCTAATAATTTATGAGCAATATTGATAGCAGCCATAGCACCAGTAGATATAGAAGAAACATAACCTTCGCTTCCTGTTATTTGACCAGCAAAATAGATATTATCTTTTGTTTTTAATTTTAATGTTTCATCTAACAATCTTGATGAATCTATAAATGTATTTCTGTGCATAACTCCATATCTTATGAAATCGGCATTTTCAAGTCCAGGAATCATAGAGAAAACTCTTTTTTGTTCTCCCCATTTAAGATTTGTCTGAAATCCTACAATATTATATAATTTTCCTTCTTTATCATCTTGTCTAAGCTGAACAACAGCATAGTCCATTTTATCAGTTTTAGGGTTGATAAGCCCTTTAGGTTTTAATGGACCAAATACAAGAGTTCTTTCACCTGTCATTGCTATTCTTTCTACAGGCATACATGCTTCAAAAAGTTTTTCTTCTTCAAAAGTTTTTAGAGGAGCTCTCTCTGCTGTTATTAAAGCATTATAAAAAGCATAGTATTCCTCTTTATTCATAGGACAGTTGATATATTCCCCTTCTCCTTTTCCATAACGAGACTGACGATAAGCTTTTTCCATGTCGATAGATTCTAAAGTAACAATGGGAGCAGCAGCATCATAAAAATAAAGATGATCACTATGAGTAAGTTCAGCTATTTTTTTAGATAATATTTCAGAAGTAAGAGGTCCAGAAGCAATAAGAACTATTTGATCTTCCGGTATTTCAGTAAATTCTTCTTCGATTATCTCTACATTTTCCATATTTCTCAAATATTCAGTTATCTCTATTGAAAATCCATCTCTGTCTACAGCTAATGCTTGCCCAGCAGGAACTCTATTTTTGTCAGCTATTTTTATAAGAAGAGAGTCAAGTTTTCTCAATTCTTCTTTCATAAGTCCAGAAGCATTAGCAAGATTATCCCCACCTAAAGAATTGCTGCAAACAAGTTCAGCGAAATATTTATTTTTATGTGCTTCTGTCATTTTTTTAGATTTCATTTCATAAAGTTTTACTTTTATTCCTCTTTTAGCCAGTTGATACGCAGCTTCACAGCCAGCTAATCCAGCTCCAACTATGATAACTTCTTTATTATTCATTGTTTCTCCTCTAAAATTTATTTCCAAACTCAAAGAGCTCACCCCTAAGGGTGAGTTCTTCTATTTTTTATTTTCTATTTTTTTTATATTTTTACATTCAGGGTATCCAGTACAAGCAAGGAATTTACCCCATCTACCTCTATTTATTTTAAATGGTCTTCCACATTTTTCACATTTACCAGCAGCTTTTAGTATCTTTTCTTCCTCATCAGTGATTTTCTTTAGTTCAGCTTTAAGCTGTACAATTCCATCTTTTTCCACTATCTGATTGTTAGCCAGCATTTTTCTGATTTCAGTAGGAAGAGGAGTTCTTATGTTGTCTTCAGCAAACTTTTCACTTTCAAGATAACTTCCGAATCTACCAAATTTTAAAAGATACATAGCACCACTGTCTGTGTATACATCAGTAGGTCTTCCTTTTTTAGCTTTTACTATTTCTTCTACTTTTTCCTTAACAAATATTTTACCATTTTTTATATCTTCAGCAGGTATTTCTACCCCTTTAAGAGATATTTTTTCTTTGCAGTCTTCAGATTCGTTAGGACATGCAAGATATCTTCCAAATCTTCCTGTTTTAAGGATCATATTACCTTTTCCACATGGACAAGGAACATCAGATTCGATTATTCTTGCCATTTCTTCTTCAACTGTAATTTTAAATTTATCTATATAATGTTTAAGCTCTTTGTAGAATACTGAAAGAAGATTTACCCAATCTTTTTCCCCTTCAGCAACTTCATCAAGCTGATTTTCAAGTTCAGCAGTAAATTTAACATTCATTATATTAGGGAAGTTTTCATCTAATTTATCTTTTATTTCATACCCTAATGCAGTAGGACTAAAACTTTTTCCTTCAACTACTACATATTCTCTTTTCTTTAAAGTTTCAATGATAGCAGCATATGTAGAAGGTCTTCCGATCCCTTCAGCTTCCAGTTTTTTAACCAGAGAAGATTCGGTAAATCTTGAAGGTGGTTTAGTGAAGTCTTCTTTAATAAGAAGTTTTTCTAATTTAAGAATATCTCCTTCTTTTATAGTAGGGAATTCTCCAAGAGGAAGATCTTCCTCTTCTTTAAATATTTTATAGTATCCATCAAATATTATTTTATTGATAGTTCCTCTAAAATCAAATTTTTCATAATTACAGATTATTTCAAACTGCTCATATTTCATAGGAGCAAGCTGAGATATAAGGAATCTGTCCCAAATAAGCTTATATAGTTTATGTTGGTCTTTATCTAAAGTTCCTTTTAAACTATCTGGAGTAAGAGAAATATCAGTAGGTCTGATAGCCTCATGGGCATCTTGTATTTTTTGCTTACTTTTAACAGCTTTTTGTACTCCAAGGTATTCTTTTCCAAAATTTTCAAGTATATAATTCTTTGCCATCTCTACAGCATCTTCAGATATTCTTGTAGAGTCAGTTCTCATATATGTTATAAGTCCTTTATGATTTCCATCTATATCTATACCTTCATACAAACCTTGAGCTACTCTCATAGTTTTAGAAGCTGAAAAACCAAGATAAGATGAAGATAATTGTTGAAGAGTACTTGTTTTTAAAGGCAGAGGAGAATTTTTACTTTTCTTAGAAACTTTAGCTTCAATTACAGTAAAATCTTTTTTCTCTACTTTTTTGATTTCTTTAACAACATTTTCATCAGTAAGTTTTTCGAATTTCTTATTGTCCACTCTGTATAAAGAAAGTTTTAATTTATTTAAAAACTCCCCTTTTACTTCCCAGAATTTAACTGGAATGAATTTTTTTATTTCATCTTCTAAATCACAGATAAGTTTTAAAGCAACTGATTGAACTCTTCCAGCTGAAGTATTTGAAGAGATACTTTTCCATAGTAGTGAACTTATACCATATCCCACTAATCTATCAAGTATTCTTCTGGCCTGTTGAGCATTTACTTTATCCATATCAATTTTTCTGGCATGAGATATAGAGTCTTTAATAGCTGTTTCAGTTATTTCATTAAATTCTATTCTGTTGCTGTCTTTTTCATCAAGTTTTAAAGCATGGGCTATATGCCAGGCAATAGCTTCCCCTTCTCTATCCGGGTCGGAAGCCAGATAGACTTTATCAGATTTTTTAGCAAGATCCTTTAAGTTTTTGATTACATCTCCCTTTCCCTTTATAGTAGAATAAGAAGGTTGAAAATTATTTTCTACATCTACACCAAGTTTACTTTTAGGAAGATCTCTCACATGACCAAAGGAAGCAACTACATGGAATTTTTTTCCTAAGATTTTTTCTATTGTTTTAGCCTTAGCTGGGGATTCAACTATAACTAAATTCTTTTTAACCAAATTCTTCACCCCTATCTAAATTCAAATTTTTGTTTACTATATTTCCGTTTCATTTTACTAAAAAATAATAAAAAAAGCAACAAACAATTATATTTTAGTTTTTTCTTCTGTACTTTCCACCAGGAATGCTTACTATAGCATGTTTTATTTCAAGGTCCATAAGTATAGATAAAATCTCGCCTGCCTTAAATGAAGACTCTAAAATAAGTTCATCTAAATTCTTTTCTTTTTCAAGTAAAAAAAATATTTTTTCTTCATAGGAAGTAAGAGATAAATTGCTGTTTTTATTATTTTTTATTTCCCATCCATACTCTGTAATTATATCTTTTATATCTGTTGTCAGTTTTGCTTGACTATTTTTTATAAGATTGTTGCATCCTTCAGATGAAGGAGAAAAAATATCTCCTGGAACAGCAAATACTTCTCTTCCTTCTTCCAAAGCTAATTCAGCAGTAATTAAACTGCCGCCTTTTTTCTGACTTTCTATTACAAGAATTCCTCTGGATAATCCGACTATTATTCTATTTCTCATGGGAAAGTTGTACCCAATAGGTTCTGTTCCAAGAGGATATTCACTGATTATTAATCCAGATCTTTCTATTTGCTCCCATAGTATTCTATTTTCTTTTGGGTAAATAATATCTAGTCCACTGCCTACTACTGCAATGGTTTTACCAGATTTTTCTAAAGTTCGTTTGTGGCAGATGCTGTCTATTCCAAGAGCTAATCCGCTGACAGTAGTGATTTCATTACTCACAAGGTCTTCAGTCATTTTTTCACATGTTATTCTTCCATAGGAAGTTGCTTTTCTTGTACCTACAACTCCTATTTTTCTGTTTTCTAAAAGAGAAATATCTCCTTTATAATACAGAAATACAGGAGGCTGACTTATATTTCTTAAGTCTTCTGGGTAATTCTTGCTTTTTAAATTTAATACTTTTACTCTGTTTTTCTTTAAAGCCTCTATTTCTTCATTGAGAGATAAATTTTTAGAATTAAGAATTTTCTTATATTCTGTATCATCAATGTTAAAATATTTTCTCAGCTGGAATTCATCCAGTTTAAATATATCCAAGTATTCCTCAAAAGCTGACATTAAATTACGGATAACACTGTCTTTGACACCTGCTGCCCTTAATTTATACCATTCCAACAAGATCACCTCTATTTTATTTTTGCATAAACTTTTACCAAAAGTTCTCTTATTGTCTTAGAACCAGGGTATAAATTTCTTCCTCTTTCAAGAATATTTCGTGCATCTGTATATCTTTCAGTTGCCATATAAATATCTCCCATACCAGCATATACATATTCATCTTGTCTATAATTTAAGTACTGTTTAAAATCACTTAAAGCACTGTCATAATTTTGAAGGTTTCTATTAGCAATACCTCTTCCAAGATAAGCTTCATAAAAAGAGGAATCAATATTTAAAGCATCATTATACAATGAAATTGCTTCTTCATTTCTTCCAAGAAATCTTGCTGTAGTAGCAGCTCCAAAGACATTTCTTATATCAGTTTTATCCATAGAAAATATTTTTCTTGCACGATCATACTCATTCATTCTGAAATATTGATTTGCCAGTTGGAATATTACCTCTGTATTTCCATTTACAGATTCAATATAGTTTTTTAATTCTTCCTCAAATTCTCTATTAAGTCTTTTCAGTCTTCCTCTGTCTCTTTCAGCGTTCATTTTCGTGTCTATGTTTCTCAAAGCTTCATTCCTATATTCGTATATAGGCGTGACTTCTTCTGAGAAGGCTAGAGATGCTGACAATAGTATAAATATACTAATAAGTATCTTTTTCATTTTTTATCTCCTTTACAATTCCTTTTATTAAACCATCAGTCATTTTAATATCAATTTCATCATCTATTAATAAATCACTGACTTTTTTTATTGAAGTTCCCTTTTTAGTAACCACACTGTAACCTCTTTTTAGAGTTTCAAGTGGATTTAAATTAACTATTTTGTTTATTCTATTGTTTAGATTATTTTGAAGATTTTGTATATGACGTTCAAATGATTTTTTCAAAAGAATTTCTTTTTCTATTACTTCTTGATTTTTTTCTTCTATATTTCTTTTGAAATTTTTTATGTAGTAATTATTCTCTCTTTTTTCTAGTTCTCTTTTTAAAATTTCCATATAACTTTTCATGAGAGATTTTAAATATCTGTTTCTATCTTCAATAGATTCTAAAGTTTTTTTTCGTTCAGGAACTGAAAGTTCTACAGCCTGAGTAGGGGTGGCAGCTCTGGCATCAGCTGTGAGATCGCTGAGGAGATAATCTATTTCATGACCTACAGCAGATATAATAGGCTTTTCAGAATTGTAGAAAGCAAGAGCTACTTCTTTTTCATTAAAGGACCATAGATCTTCTATACTTCCTCCACCTCTTCCAGCTATTATTAAATCAATCCCTTCTATTTTATTTAATGTTTTAATACCTTTTACAATTTCTTCCTTTGCTCCAATTCCTTGTACTTTAGCAGGATATACATAAATATTTATGGTATCATCTCTTTTTTTAATTGTTTTTATTATGTCTTGTATAGCTGCTCCTGTATATGCAGTAACAACTCCAATATTTTTGGGATATTTAGGAAGTAGTTTTTTATGAGCTGGGTCAAAATAACCTTGATCTGCCATCTCTTTTTTTAGTTTTTCCAGTTTGGCAAAAAGTTCTCCCAATTCATTCTTTTTCTCAATATGCCTTACAAGTATCTGGAAGTCTCCTCTGTTTTCATAAAATCCAACATCTCCAAATATTTTTACAGAGTCACCATCTTTTAAATCTTCAGCAATTCTTTTGAATTTATATTTGAAAGCAGCACACTTCACCTGAGCTTCTTTATCTTTCAGATTGAAATAGAGATGCCCGCTTTTATAATAGGTCACACCTGACATTTCTCCTTCAAGAAAAAATTCTCTCAAGTCACTGTTTTCTTCCAAATAGTTTTTTACTTTTTTATTAAATTCGCTTACACTATAAGTTCTTTCTTCAAACATTAAAAACTCCTTGTTTAAAAGTCTAATAACAGTTTTTTAAGTTTAGTCATTTCATCTCTTTTTATAATAGCATTTTCAAAGTCCAATTCCTTAGAAAGTTTTGCTATTTGTTTTTGAAGCTTTATTATTTCTTTCTCAATATCTTTTCTAGAAGTGAATGTTTTCTTATCTTTTCCTTCAGTTTCATTGATATCTAATCCATAATCAAGGTTAATTAAATCTTCACTGATTTCTTTAACAATAGTTTTAGGATCTATATTATTAAATACATTATATTCATTTTGTATTTTTCTTCTTCTGTTAGTTTCATCAATAGCCTGTTTCATCGAATCAGTCATTACGTCTCCATAGAGTATAACACGCCCTTCTATATTTCTGGCTGCTCTACCTATTGTCTGTACCAATGATCTTCTGCTTCTTAGAAAACCTTCTTTGTCAGCTTCCAGTATTGCTACAAGAGAAACTTCTGGGATATCCAGTCCTTCTCTTAATAGATTGATTCCAACTAAAGCATCAAATTCACCTTTTCTTAATCCTTTAATTATATCTATTCTTTCCAGTGTATCTATATCAGAGTGCATATATTTTACTCTTACACCAAATCCAAGATAGTATTCAGTAAGTTCTTCAGCCATTTTTTTAGTAAGAGTAGTAACTAGAACCCTTTCTTTTTTATCAGCTCTTATTCTTATTTCTTCAAGAAGGTCATCTACCTGATTTTTAGTTGGTCTTACTTCTATTATAGGATCAAGTATTCCAGTAGGCCTTATGAGTTGTTCAGCAATATGACCATGAGAAGATTCTACTTCAAAATCTCCAGGAGTAGCTGATACAAATACTGATTGATCAGAAATTTTTCTAAATTCTTCAAATTTTAAAGGTCTGTTGTCAAGAGCAGCTTTTAATCTGAATCCATTTTCAACAAGAGCAGTTTTTCTGGCTCTGTCTCCATTATACATTCCTCTTATTTGTGGAATAGATATATGAGATTCATCTATAAATATAAGGAAGTCTTTTGGAAAATATTCAAGAAGGGTATCAGGAGTTTCTCCTTCTTTTTTTCCAGAAAGATATCTGGAATAATTTTCTATACCTTTGCAATATCCGATTTCTCTTATCATTTCTATATCATATTCAGTTCTCTGTTTTAATCTTTGAGCTTCAAGAAGTTTTCCTCTTTTCTCAAAGGCTTCTACTTCTATTTTTAAATCTTTTTGTATTTCAGCAAGAATTCTTTCATTATCTCCATCAGCTGTAAGATATTGAGTAGCAGGATAAAGGACAATTCTTTCCAGATTTTTTCTTATTTTTTGTCCTGTAAGAGTATTGATTTCAGATATCTCTTCCAGATCATCTCCCCAGTATTCCAGTCTATATCCAGTTTCCATATATGATGGATATATATCAATAACATCACCTTTTATTCTAAACTTTCCTCTTTCAAAAGCTATGTCGTTTCTTTCATATCTAATGCTTATAAGTCTTTCGATAAGTTCTTTTCTGTCTATTCCAGTCTGTCTGTCTATTGGTATAGTCATTTTTCTATATGTCTCAGCAGATCCCAATCCATATATAGCAGAGACGGAAGCTACAATTATTACATCTCTTCTGTTCATAAGGGCAGCAGTTGCAGCATGTCTCAGTTTTTCTATTTCATCATTGATAGAAGAATCCTTTTCAATATATGTATCAGTAGTAGCTATATAAGCTTCTGGCTGATAATAATCATAATATGATACGAAATATTCTACAGCATTATCAGGAAAAAAACTTTTATATTCTGAATAAAGCTGAGCAGCTAGTGTTTTATTAGGAGCAAGGATCAAGGCAGGTCTTTGAGTTTTTTCTATGATATTGGCCACAGTAAAAGTTTTTCCTGAACCAGTAACTCCAAGAAGTACCTGATTTTTTACTCCATTGTTTATGTTATCAGTTATTTTTTTTATTGCCTCTGGCTGATCACCAGTAGGACTATACTTTGAATGTATTTTAAACATAATTATACTCACCTCTATTATTTCCTATTTTTTAATTATACCATAAACTTTTTATATATCTATCTTTTTTCATTAATATACATCCTTAATTTTATTTTGTTATTCAAATAATTTTATTTTAAAATATATTGAAAATAATTGTAAATGATGATATAATCAATTATAAATTTTTAGGAGGTAGAGCATGGAAGTTTTTATACATCACATATATGAATATCAAAAAGGAATTAGAAATCTGATATTACATACTACAGAAAAAAATAACATAGAGATTATAAAAGAAAAATTAAGTGCTGAAAATATAGATTATATAATATATCCTTTAGGAAAGCAAAGAATAAATGTATTCTTTGGAGCAAAGGAATGTGTAGAGGTAATAAAAAATATAAATAAAGTTTCTTTAACAGCTTATACTCCAGAAGAGGATTTTATACTTGGAATAATGCTTGGATATGATAGAAGAAGACAGTGTGAAAGATTTTTAAAATTTAAAGAAAAAGCTATTAGTGCATAAAAAAGGAAACTACCAAAGCAGTTTCCTTTTTTGATTAATATTATAATTTTAAATTTGATATATTTTATTTGTTCTCATTAAAAATATTTTCTTTTTCAAGATATTTAAAATTAGTATTTAAATTGCTTAAAATATTTTTAATCTTTTGCTTCATTATATTAATAGCTATTTTGTATAATAAAATATTTCCATCAAATTTTACTTTTTATCTTACAAGCCATCCTCCATCGATTGCTAAGATATGTCCATTTACATAATCAGAAGCCTTACTTGCCAGAAATACTACTCCTCCTACTAAATCAGAAGTTTCACCCCATCTTTCAGCAGGAATTCTATTTAATATTTCCTTTTCTCTCACTTCATCAGCTCTAATAGGTGCTGTGTTAGCAGTTTTTATATATCCAGGAGCCACTGCATTGATCTGTATATTTTTCCCTGCCAGTTCATTAGCAAAGGCTTTTGTAAGACCTGCAACTCCATGTTTGCTTGCTGTATAAGATGGAACAAATTTTCCTCCTTGAAATGAAAGCATAGAAGCTATATTTATTATTTTTCCATGTCCTTGTTTTGCCATTTCAACAGCAGCAGTTTTAGATAAATAATATACAGCAGATAGGTTAATATCCAAAACTGTTTTCCAGTCATCATTTGACCCCTCTAATAAAGGAGATCTTTTTATTGTTCCAGCATTATTGACAAGGATATCTATTTTACCATAAGTTTTTATACATTCAGATACAGCTGACATAGCATTTTCTTCCTTAGATAAATCTCCTGTTGAAAAACGTGCTTCCTTCCCAAATTTTGCCACTTCTTCAATGAGAGAATCCATATCTCTGTTGCTATGTGCATAAATAAATATATCTGCTCCAGCAGCAGCAAGAGCTAAAGCTATTTCTCTTCCTATACCAGTATTTCCTCCAGTTATCATAGCAACTTTTCCTTGTAAACTGAAGAAATCTAATGAAAAATTCATATCCTCATCTCCTTTTTATTTTTTCTTTTTTAAAGCTGATATCATAGAAAGAACAGTTAAAATTAAAAATACTACTGTAATTGGTCTAGTATATAGGAAACTGTAAGATCCCTCATACATCAAAACTGCTTTTCTCAAGTTAGTTTCAAGCATTGGTCCTAAGATAACAGCCAGAACTATTGGAGAGCTAGGCATTTTTATTTTTGACATAATATATCCAATAATACCAAAGACAAAAGTAACTCCTACATCAAATAAGCTGTTGTTCATAGAGTATGATCCAATAGTTGAAAGAATCAATATAGCAGGAATCATCAAAGTTTTTGGAATTTCTACAATTCTGCTGTAGAACTTGATACCTGCTAATCCTATAAATAATAGAAGAATATTTCCAATTATCATAGAACTGAATAATCCATAAACTATTTCAGGGTTTTGTTCAAAAAGAAGCGGACCTGGAGTTAACCCTTGAATAATAAGTGCTCCTAATAGAACAGCAGCAACAGCATCTCCAGGAACTCCAAGAGTAAGCAATGGAACTAATGCTCCACCAGTAACTCCGTTGTTACCAGCTTCAGGAGCTGATATACCAACAAGGCTTCCTTCTCCAAATTTTTCATTTTTATTACTTCTTTTTGCTTCATTGTAACATACAAAGGCAGCGATATCAGCACCAGCACCAGGAATAGATCCTATGAAAGTTCCGATAGCTCCGCATTTAAGTATAGTAGGAAGACAATGTTTTATCTCTTTCCAGTTCATATAGTTTTTATCCATAACTATATCTGTTTTTATTTCTTTTTCTCCTACTAAAGTTTCTATTTGATTGAAAACTTCTGATACAGCAAATAGTCCTATAAGAACAGGAATAACTGAAAATCCATTAAGAAGATCAACTACTCCGAAAGTAAATCTTGGGTAGCTTGTAATAGCATCCATACCAAAACAAGATATCAATAACCCTATCATTCCAGCAATTATTCCCTTTAAGAAATTTTCAGCTGATATACTTGCAATAATAGTAAGTCCAAATAGGGCTAACGCAAAATATTCAGGAGCAGAGAATCTCAAAGCAAATTTTGCCAGTACAGGTGATATAGTAACAAGAGCAAGACAGCTGATGAGCCCTCCTAATGCAGAAGCAATAGTAGAAGCACTAAGAGCCTTTGTAGGATATCCTTTTTTTACTAAAGCATAACCATCAAAGCAAGTAGCAGCTGATGCCGGAGTTCCAGGAGTATTCAAAAGAATAGCAGAGATAGATCCTCCATAAATAGCTCCAATATATATTCCAACAAGCATTATAAGACCAGTAACCGCATCCATTCCAAAAGTAAATGGAAGAAGGATAGCGACTCCCATTGTAGCAGTAAGACCTGGAAGAGCTCCAATAACAATCCCTCCAGTTACTCCAAGAACCAGATAAAATAAATTACCTAGCAAAAGAGCAGTAGATAAACCTTGTATTAAGTGACCAAACATCTATATTTTCCCCCTTATTTTAATTAAATAAACAATCCAGTAGGCAAAGATACTTTAAAAGCATAAGTAAATAATAAATATAAAGCTATAGGGAATGCTATTGCAAATATTATATTTAATATTTTTGACTTACTCTTCAAAATAGTTATTACAACAAAAGCAAAAATTACAGTAGATACTAAATAACCAATTCTGTCTATAAGAAATATATATACAGCAAAAGCAAAAATAACCATAAAAGTATATTTCATATTTGGATTGTAAATACTTTTTTTATCTTTATTTTTTATGCTTCCTACAAAAAGCATAGCAGAAAGTATAAATAAAATAACTGCAATAACCTTAGGGAAGAAGTCAGGACCTAATCCAGAGTTTCCAATAAAAGCCATGTTAAATTGAGTAGATGAATAAAAAATAAAAGCACTCACTATACATAAAAATGCAGAAAAAACAGTTTCTAACAAAATTAATCCCCCTTTTACGAAATGTGGGTGACTTATAAGTAGAAATTTAATCTAGCTTTTGGTCACCCACTTCCATACATTAATTTAAGAATTCTTTATGATTATTTTAAAGATTTAACTATAGAATCTATTGTAGCAGTATCTTCTATTATAAATGTTTCGAAATCTTTTCCATTTAGGTATTTAATTCCAAATGTAGAGTTATTCATGAAATCTTTAAAATCATCTGACTCAACAGATTTTTTAATAGCAGCATCAAGAGTAGCAACTATCTCAGGAGAAGTTCCTTTAGGTACTGCAATACCTCTCCAAGTACCAGAAACAACATCATGTCCTAATTCTTTTAATGTAGCAACTTCTGGAAGGCTTTCTATTCTAGTATCAGCCATGATTCCTAAAGCTCTTAATTGACCAGCTTTAAGTTGTCCAATAGCTTCTCCCGGTCCCATTAGAGAGAAGTCAGCATGTTTTCCTAATAATGCAGGGATAACTTCCCCAGCTCCATTGTAAGGAATATGGTTGAATTTTACTCCAGCTTCATTTTCTATAGCTAAAGCATAGAAATTAGGTTTAGCTGTACTTGCAAATTTTATTTTTTCAGGATTTGCTTTTGCATCTGCTAAAAGATCATCTAAAGTTTGATATTTAGAATCTTTTTCAACTAATACAACAGCTGGATCCATATTTACTAAAGATACTAATGCAAAATCTTTGTAACTGATAGGAGAAAGATTCATTAAAGGTAATGAAACTATTTCTCTAGTTATCATAGTAATTGTATATCCATCTTTTTTTTGAGTAGCTCCAAAAGTCATTCCAACAGCTCCAGCTCCACCAGTTTTGTTAACGATAACTACTGAAGTACCAAGCTCTTTTTCCATAAGACTTCCCAGTTTTCTAGCAACTGCATCTGTTCCTCCACCAGCACTGAATGGTACAACCATGTTAATGTTTTTACTAGGATAAGCTTTAGCAAAAGCACAAGCAGCCATTAAAGTGAAAATAATCATCATAAGTTTTTTTCTCATAAATCTGTCCTCCTCAGTTTTACTAATATGACAAAATTTTCAAAGTATATATTGTGTACACTGTATTGAAATAGAAATTTTTGTTATATTAGATTTCTTTTTATATTATTTTTAATTAAACATCTTATAATCTATTTATAACCCAATATTACTAAAAAGTACAATAAAAAAATAAAGAAAAAATTTCATATATGAAACAAAACTTGAGAAACCTAGATAAAACTTTAATAGAATCATAGAATAGCTATAAAAAAAATATAAAAAAGTTAGTTCCATATATGGAAAAATATAGTATAATATATTATAGATTTTTTTGAAAATATCTCATTTTTAATGGTTTAATTATATAAATTTTAAAACAAAAACCTAATCAAAAAGGGAGGGAAAATGGAAACAGAGAAAAAAGTTCCTGCAATTGAAAAAGCAGACAAGATATTTAAATATCTTTACTATAAAGAATCAGCAACTCAGGCAGATATTTCTAAAGACTTAGGAATACCTAAAGCAACAACAAACAGACTTTTGTCAGTTCTTACAGAGCTTAAATATTTGAATCTGGAAGGAAGAGAATATAAAATAGGAGAGAAGTTCTACTTTTTTTCAAATAAGCATGAGAGATATACTTTGATTAAAAATATTGCATATCCATATCTGGAAGAATTATCTTTAAAATTTAAGGAAACATTTAAAATAAGTGTTTTAGATGAAGATAAAATAAGAAGTATAGGAAAAGTAGAAAGCAGTGATTTTATCAAAATATCAGTTTCTGAAAATGCAATATTCCCATTGCATGCAGGAGCAGCAAGTAAACTTTTAATCTGTCAGCTCAGTGAGGGAAGATTGAATAAACTTTTAGAAAAAACTCTTCCTAAATATACAGAAAATACTATAACTGATAGAGAGGAATTGAAAAGAGAACTTCTTAAAATAAATATAAATAAACTTTCTTTTGATAATATGGAGCATTCAGTGAATATAAGAGCTGTGGCAGTCCCTATATTAGATAGTAAAAATAGGATAGTAGCTGCTGTGAGCTGTCCATGCTTTCCAGATTCTCTTACAGATGAAAGAGCATTGAAGATAGCTGAATCTATGAGAAAATCATGTGAAGAGATATCAAAAAGACTAGAGTATTTTAATAAATAAATTTCAATATATTAATATAAAGATGATGTTAGGTTTTTAATTAAACTTAAATCATCTTTTTTATTTAAGGAAATCTGCTAAAAATATTGAACTAATTTTGATAATATATAATGAAAAATTTCATATATGAAACTATAATTAGAAAAATATTTTTTTGTTTTTCCTGTTTTTAGCATTTTTAATACTTTAAAATTTTTTATCTTTTCTTTTTAATTTCATATATGGAATTTTATCTGAGATATTGAGATTGAATTTTTAAATTTTTTAAAGTATAAATAAAATATAGAAAAGAATAACAAAACATTTCAATATAAATCAAAATAAAATATTTTAGGAGGAAAGTCATGTTGAAAAAAAGTAAAATTTTAAAAAAAATAACTGATATAGGAATAGTAGCAGTAGTAAGAAGTGAAACTATAGAAGAAGGAATCAGAATTTCTAAAGCATGTGTAGAAGGAGGAATTCCAGCAATAGAAGTTACATATACTGTCCCAGGAGCTACTGAAGTAATAAAAGCTCTTAAAGAACAGTTTACTTCTGATGAATTAGTAATAGGTGCTGGAACTGTATTAGATGCAGCCACTGCTAGAATAGCTATTTTAGCTGGATCAGAATTTATAGTTTCTCCTGCATTTGATGAAGAGACTGCAAAATTATGTAATCTGTATCAAGTTCCATATATGCCTGGATGTATGACAATTACTGAAATAACTAAAGCTATGCAGTATGGAGCAGACATTGTAAAACTTTTCCCAGGAAGTGCTTTTGGACCTTCATTTGTAAAAGCTGTAAAAGCTCCACTTCCTCAGGCTAATATTATGCCTACTGGAGGAGTAAGTTTAGAAAATATAGATGAATGGTTTAAAAATGGTGTAGTAGCTGTAGGAGCAGGTGGAAAACTAGCTTCTGGATCTAGTGAAGATATTATAACTACTGCTAAAGCATTTGTAGAAAAAATAAAAGAGATAAGAAATAAATAATCTGGTATAGTGGAGGAAAGACTGCAATGGAGAAAATATTTGATTTTAAAAATAAAGAATTTGGATTAGTATGCAGTGGGGAAATGATAATGAGGCTTTCTCCTTTGAATAATGAAATGCTGGTTCAAGGACATATGCTTGAAAAGCAAATGGGAGGGGCAGAATTCAATGTAGCCAGTGGAGTATCTATACTTGGAGAAAAAACTGCTGTTGTGACAAAACTTCCAAAAAATGAATTAGGAAAATTTGCAAAGAAGATAATAGATTCAAACGGAGTAAGTGATGAATTTGTAGTGTATGATGAATCTAAAAATAAGAGACTGGCCATCTACTATTATGAGTATGGATCATCACCAAGAAAACCAAATGTTACATATGACAGACAAAATTCATCATTTCAGTCTTTTAAGGCAGATGAAGTAAAGAGTTCAGTATATAATAGAGCAGAAATCTTTCATACAAGTGGAATAACTTTAGGATTGTGTGAAACTTCAAATAAATTGACTTATGATCTTATCAAAAATTTTAAAGATGGAGGAGCACTAATATCTTTTGATGTAAACTTCAGAAGAAATCTTTGGACTGAAGAAGAAGCAAGAATTGAGATTGAAAAATTGCTTCCATTTGTTGATATACTTTTTGCTTCTGAAGAAACTTTTAGAAAAATGTTTCAGAAAACAGGAAATTTAGAAGAGATTATAAGAGCTTTTGCAAAAGAATTTAATATATCATTTATTGCTTCTACTCAAAGAACAGTAAATTCTCCAAAATCTCATAATTTTACTTCATTAATATATAACAGAAAAAATGATACTTTCTATTGTGAATCTCCATATGAAAATATAGAGATAGTAGATAGAATAGGAAGTGGAGATGCTTATGTAGCAGGAGTACTATATGGAATCCTTAAACATAACAATCCAGAAAAAGCAATGAAATATGGAAATGCTAATTCAGTATTGAAAAATACTATAATAGGAGATATATCTTGTGCAGATGTTACCCTTGTAGAAAGTATAATAGCTGATCATGAGAATGGAAATACAACTGAGATGAATAGATAATTAAGCCACCTGACTTTAAGTTAATTTATAAAAAAGAGAGAGATCTAAAATTTATATAATTTTAGATCTCTTTTTCTATTTTATTGATTAAAATTTACAATTAGACAAAATATTTTAAAAAATTAAGCTGTTGAAAAACAGTTTTTTTATTTTCTGAGCCAATATAAATCTTTAAATTTAAACAATTTTGTGATTGTTTTGTGTTTTTTAAGTGAAATTATTGATTGACAAAGAGAAATAATAATATTATAATCAACTCATAGTTTTCTATAAAACTAAAAATAACTATTAATTGTTTGTTTTGATAAAAAATAAAAAATAATATATTTTAATTGGAAAATAAAATTAAATAAATAAATATTTTTATTTTATATTAAAATTTATAAATAATTTGATTTAAATATACAATTTATAATTAAAAATAAGGGGAAAAGAAAAGTGAAAAGACAGAGTTCAAAGATTTTAATGATAGTATTACAGTTTTTATTCTATTTTTTAATAAATAAAATATTTAAAGTACCAGACAGAATTATGTATAACACTTTCTTTATCTATCTTGCATTAAACCTTACTAAAAATATGTATTCCTTTAAAACTATACTAATATGGGAAGAACTGAAAAAACAAATTTTTGTTCATACAGAATATCTCATAATTATGCTGATAAATGATGTGGCATTCTGGGAAAGTAAATATATACCAGTTCATCTGATAGTGGGAATAACATTTACCTTCTTTAACTTAATCATAATAAAAATCATAAGAAATATATTTAGAAAATCATTGGAAAAAAGGCTTCTTATTATAGGGGTTGGAAATACAGCCAGAGAACTGACTCATGTAATAAAGGAAAATAATTTTACAATGTATAACTTATTGGGATATATATCAGCTAATTCTTTAGAAGGAGTTAATCAAAGTATAAGAGTAGAGGAAGAAAAGATACTTGGAAACTGCAGTGATATAGAAAGAGTAATAGAAGAGAATGATATAAATGAAGTGATAATAGCCCTTCCACTAGCAGATAATAAACAGATGTCAGAGATAATAAATAGATTGGATGGAAAAGTAAATAAGATAAAATTTACCCCAGAATTAAATGGAACATATACTTTTAATTCAAATATAGAAGACTATGATGGAATAATGCTTGTGTCTTCATACAATGGAATGAATAGAAGAACAAATAAATTTCTAAAAAGAAGTTTTGATATAGTGACAGGAATAGTAGGATACTTAGTTCTTTCTATACTTTACCTTATATATGCGCCAAAGATAAAAAGGGATGGAGGAAAAGCAATGTTTCTCCATACAAGGATAGGACAATATCTAAAAACTTTTAAGATGTATAAGTTCAGAACCATGTATGCTGATGCAGAGAAAAGACTGGAAGAAATGTTATCAAAGGATGAAAAACTAAAAGAGGAATTCTATAAGAACTTTAAGTTAAAAGATGATCCAAGAATAACAGAGGTGGGAAAATTTTTAAGAAAGACATCATTAGATGAATTTCCACAATTTATAAATGTGATAAAGGGAGAAATGTCATTTGTAGGTCCAAGACCTGTAGTGCAAAAAGAAGTTGATATGTATTATGGAGAAGAAAACAGCAGAAAGATATTTATGGTAAAACCAGGAATAACAGGAATGTGGCAGGCAAATGGAAGGTCAGATGTAGAGAACTATGATGAGAGAATAGCACTGGATCTTTATTATATAAGAAACTGGTCATTGTGGTTGGACATAATAATAACAGTGAAAACGATAAAAAATGTTATTGAGAAAAAGGGAGCATATTAAAGAATGAATATAGAAAATATAAAAGTGGCAATAGTACACGATTGGTTAGTAACTTATGGGGGAGCAGAAAGAGTAGTAGAAACATTTCTAGAAATATTCCCTGAAGCAGATATGTATACACTTGTTTATGATGAAAAAAAGATGGGAAAAATATTTCCAAAAGAAAAAGTAAAAACTTCATTTATTCAAAAATTTCCAAAGAGCACTAAAATTTATACAAAACTTTTACCTTTGATGCCATATGCTTTTGAAGAATTTGATTTAAATAGCTATGATTTAGTCATTTCAAGCAGTACTTGTTGTGCTAAAGGTGTAATAACTAATCCAAGTACTTTACATATTTCATATATAAATTCACCCATGCGATATGCTTGGGATTTGTATCATGATTATAAAAAAAGAAGTGGAAAAATAACAAGATTATTTATGAGTATTTTTATGAAAAATTTAAGAGTATGGGATATTACAAGTAGTCAAAGAATAGATAAAATAATAGCTGATTCTCATAATATTGCTAAAAGAATAAGGAAATATTGGAATTTAGATTCTGAAGTAATATATCCACCAGTAGAAGTAGAAAGACTGGAACCTAATTATAAGGAACCAGAAGAATTTTATGTTTCTTTTTCAAGATTTGTTCCATATAAGAGAATAGATTTAGCAATAGAAGCATGTATAAAATTAGATAGAAAGCTGGTAATAATTGGCGATGGAGAAGAAAGAAAAAAATTAGAGAAGTTGGCAGACAATAATAAAAATATTATTTTTACTGGAAGAATTTCAGATGAAGAAGTAAAAAGCTATCTTCAAAGATGCAAAGCATTAATTTTTTGTGCAGAAGAAGACTTTGGAATAATTCCTTTGGAGTGTCAAGCATGTGGAAGACCAGTGATTGCGTTTGGAAAAGGGGGAGCTCTAGAAACTATATTAAATAGAGAAACAGGAATATTCTTTAAAAAGCAGGAAGTAGAAAGTTTGATTGAATCAATTTTAGAGTTTGAGAAATTAAAATTTGATATAAAAACGATATATACTCATGCACAAAAATTTTCTAAGAATAGATTTAAAAAAGAAATATTGAAATTAATTAAAAGTTATAAGGAGATAAAATAATGAAAAAATCAGCATTGATAACAGGAATAACAGGGCAGGATGGATCATATCTAGCAGAACTTCTGCTAGAAAAAGGTTATGAAGTATATGGAATTATGAGAAGAAAGAGTGTTGTTGACTATGGAAATGTAGAGCATATAAAAGACAAGATAAAATTCATATATGCTGATATGACAGATTTAATTTCTCTTATAAATGCAATGAATATTTCTCAGGCAGATGAAGTATATAATCTAGCAGCACAATCATTTGTAGCTACAAGCTGGGAACAGCCACTAGCTACAGCAGAAATAGATGCTGTGGGTGTAACTAATATGCTGGAAGCAATAAGAAATACAAAACCAGAATGTCGTTTTTATCAAGCTTCTACATCTGAAATGTTTGGATTGGTACAGGAAATACCGCAAAGAGAAACAACTCCTTTTTATCCAAGAAGTCCCTATGGAGTAGCTAAATTATATGGTCACTGGATAACTAAAAACTATAGAGAAAGTTATGACATGTATGCTTGCAGTGGAATACTTTTTAATCATGAAAGTGAAAGAAGAGGGAAAGAGTTTGTTACAAGAAAGATAACAGATGCAGCAGCTAGGATAAAACAAGGAATACAAGATCATCTTGAACTTGGAAATATGGATTCTAAAAGAGACTGGGGTCATTCAAAAGATTATGTAATGGCAATGTGGCTAATGCTTCAACAGGAAAATGCAGATGATTATGTAATAGCAACAAATGAAACTAGAACAGTAAGAGAATTCGTAGAGAAATCATTCTCTTATGTAGGTATAGATATTCTATGGCAAGGAGAAGGAATAAATGAAGTAGGTATAGATAAAGAAACAAATAAAACAGTAGTAAAAATAAATCCTAAATTTTTCAGACCAGCAGAAGTAGATATACTATTAGGAAATCCAGAAAAAGCAGAAAAAGAATTGAATTGGAAAAGAGAAATATCATTTGAACAGTTAGTAGAGAGAATGGTGAAAAATGATATGGAATTAGTAAAAAAAGAGATAGAGATATCAAAGATATGAAAAAAGCAATGATAATAGGTGCTGCTGGGTTTGTAGGAGGATATCTAATTGATCATTTAAAAGATGATATGAAGTGGGAAGTTTATGGAACAAAGTTAAATACAGAAAAAATAGAAAGAGAAGATATAGAAATATATAATCTTGATATTTTAAATAAAGAAGAAATAATAAAAATATTTGAAAAGATAAAACCAGACTATATATTCAATCTCGCAGCACAAAGTTCAGTTTCATTATCTTGGAAGAATCCTTTGTTGACAATAGATATTAACATAAAGGGAGCAATAAATATATTAGATGCTGTAAGAGAAATTGATAAATATGATCCAAGAACTATGTTGATAGGATCAAGTGAAGAATATGGGTATGTAAAAGAAAATGAAATTCCTGTAAAGGAAGAAAATAATTTAAGGCCTGGAAATATATATGCTGTAACAAAAGTTTGCCAGAATATGATAGGAAAGATATATTCTGATGCTTATGGAATGGATATAGTTAATGTGAGAGCATTTAACCATATAGGTCCTAAACAAGCTCCTATATTTGTAGTAGCAGATTTTTGCAAGCAGGTATCAGAAATAGAAAAAGGTTTAAGAGAACCAATAATATATACAGGAAATTTAGAAGCAAAAAGAGATTTTACAGATGTAAGAGATATAGTAAGAGCATATTCAGCATTGGCTTTGAATGGGAAAAAAGGAGAAACATATAATGTTGGAAGTGGAAAAGCTATATCAATAAAAGAAATACTGGATATTATACTAAAAAATTCAACTAAGAATATAGAAATAAGAAGAGATGAAAAGAGATACAGACCAATAGATATATCAATAATAGAAGCAGATATAGAAAAATTAAGAAAAGTAATAGATTGGAAACCAGAGATATTATTGGAAGAAAGTATAAAAGAGATATTAGGTTATTGGAGAAAAAATGAAAATAATAATTAATGGAAGATTTTTAACTCAAAATATTACAGGGGTTCAAAGATTTGCTCATGAAATAGTTAAAGAATTAGATAAGATTGTAAAAAAGAATGAAATAGTAATTTTAATACCTAAAAATATATTATTTAAAGATTTAAAGTATAAAAATATTGAAATAAAAAAAGTAGGAATTTTAAAAGGACATTTATGGGAACAGTTAGAGCTGCCTTATTATGTTTGGAGAAATCAAGGAAGATTACTGAGTTTATGCAATACTGCACCAATAATAAATACAGGAATAGTAAATATATGTGATATTTCTCCAAAAATAAATCCTAATTTTTTTTCAAAAAAATTTTCAATCTTTTACAAAGTTTTGTATTGGTTTATAACAAAAACTTCTCTTAAAATTTTAACAATATCAAACTTTTCAAAAGTAGAAATAATAGAAAACTATAAAATTAATCCTAATAAAATAAATGTTATTCATTGTGGATGGCAACACATGAATGGAGTAATTGAAGATAAAAAAATACTAGAAAAATTACAATTAAAAAATAAAGAATTTTATTTAGGAGTTTCAAGTATTAATCCTAATAAAAACTTTAAATATATTATAGAGCTAGCTAAGTTATATCCTGAAAAAATATTTGTAATAGCAGGAAAATTGAATCAAAAAGTTTTTGGAGATATGAATTTAGAGAAAATAGAAAATCTGGTTTGGGCAGGTTATGTAACAGATGAAGAATTAAAAGCTTTGTATAAAAATACCTTGGGCTTTATATACCCTTCATTTTATGAAGGATTTGGAATACCACCATTAGAAGCATTGGCATGTGGATGTAAAAAAGTATGTGTATCAAATACAAGTTGTTTACCAGAAATATTTGAAGATAGTGTAATTTATTTAAATCCATATAAAGTAGAAAATATATTAAATGAAACAGAAATCATAAAAGAAGAGAATATAAGAAAAATATTAAATAAATATTCTTGGGAAAAAAGTGCTAAGAAAATACATGAAGTATTTGGAGAAAAATAATGAAAATAATTTATAGAAAAATAAGTGCTCATTTATTTTTTATTTTTTTTACTTGTATTATTTTTTCTCCTTATGTAAAAGGAAAAACAATATATTTATATGGGATAATTCCATTTTTTGATTTTTTTTACCTAAGGTGGCTTGGAAGAGAAAAAATTAATACAAGACTATTAATAGCATGGTTTTGGTTTATTATTATTTTAGTATTATATGGAGATTTTGAATTTATAGTAAGAATTTTTTTTATAATTGGGACATTATATTATTTATTCTATTTGAAATCAATAAAATTATTTTCAATTTTTTATAATTATATATTTTTGAATATTTTTATAGGAATATTACAATTTATTTTTATCTATATCAATCCTAAAATTGCTTATTTATTAGGACCTGAAAATTTAGCTAAAACTTTTTTAGGAAGTTTTGCTGGTCCAGCAAACGCTAATTTTTTTTCAATAGGTTTATTAAAAAGAGCTAGCGGGTTATCTAGAGAAGTTGGATTTTTTGCAAGTTTGATGGTTATAACAATTATTTTGTATATAGAAGATAAAGATATAAAAAAAGATAAATGGAAAAGTATTTTATTAATTATAGGATTTATTATAAGTATGAGTAAAATGTCCCCTTTATTATTTGTATATTTTGCTATAAAGAAAATGGAAAAATATTTAAATAAAATACCATTGATTATTAGTACTTTAATGATAATAATATTTTTGATAATTTTTTCAAAATATCTTTTTGAAAAAGGATTTTTTATTCCAAGACATGAAACATGGAATCATAGATTAGGTGGATATTTTATTATTTTAAAATATAATTTATATCATTTAATATTTCCTATAAAAACAATAAGTGAAATTTTAAATAATTATCCAAATTTATTATTTTTAAAAGAATTAAGTAGTTTAAAAATATTTACAAGTATTAGTGAAATAATATTGCATCATGGAATTATAATATTTTTTACAGGAATTTTGTTGCTAAAAAAATTAAAATTGAAGACAAGTGATTTTTTGTTATTAACATTGTTAACTTTTAATACTGGGTACATAACTGTGACGTCTTATGCAATATTAACATATTTTTATGTCTTTTATAAAAAAAGAAAGGAATTTAAATAGAAAAGCGATGAATAAAAAATATAAGAATTGGAAAGAAAATAAATACCTTTCTGAAAATGAAAAAATAGAAATAAAAAAATTGAATGGGAAAGGAGTAAAAGATAGTTTCTATAAATACCTTGAATTTGGAACTGGAGGAATGAGAGGAATAATGGGTATGGGAACTAATCGTATGAATATATATATGATTAGAAAAGCTACTCAAGGACTTTCAAACTATTTAATCAATTCAAGTGGTGAATTTGGAAAGAATAAAGGTGTTGTAATTGCATATGACTGTCGTATTAATTCATATGAATTTGCTTTGAACTCAGCCTTGGTTCTATGTGCTAATGGAATAAAAACATATCTGTTTTCTTCATTAAGAAGTACTCCAGAACTTTCATTTGCTGTAAGAGAACTAGGGTGTCAGGCTGGAATAATGATAACTGCTTCACATAACCCCAAGGAATACAACGGATATAAAGTATATTGGGAAGATGGAGGGCAATTAGTAGAACCTCAAGCTTCTGGAATAATAGAAGAAGTAAATAAAACTGATGAATTTGAAGATGTAAAGATTATAACTCAAGAGGAAGCAGAAAAGTTGGGGTTATTAAATATTTTAAATGATGAGTTAGATAGTAAATATTTAGAAAATGTGAAGAAAGAGTCTATTCTAAAAGATTTATCTGATAAAGAAAATTTTAAATTAGTATATTCACCTCTTCATGGAACAGGTGGAAGACCAGTAAAAAGACTGTTAAATGAATTGGGATATAAAAATATACATATAGTTGAGGCGCAGGAGAAGCCAGATGGAGAATTTCCAACTTGTTCATATGCTAATCCAGAAGAAAAAAGTGTATTTGATCTTTCAATAAAGTTGGCTGAAGAAACAGGAGCTAAAGTGTGTTTAGCAAATGATCCAGATACAGATAGAACTGGAATGATGGTAAAAGAAGATAATGAGTGGATATATTTAAATGGAAACCAGATAGGAATGCTTCTTTTAAAATATATTTTAGATAATAAAAAAGATATACCTGAAAATGGAGCAGTAGTTACAACAATAGTTTCTGCTCCAATATTAGATAAGATAGCTGAAGAAAGAAATTTAAAAGTATTTAGAACTCTTACAGGGTTTAAATATATAGGAGAAAAGATAAGAGAATTTGAAGAGGGAAAATATGATAATTCTTTTGTATTTGGAATGGAAGAATCTATTGGATATCTGAAAGGAACTTATGTAAGAGATAAAGATGGAATACTTGGAGTAATGCTTTTAACTGAAATGACAGCATATTTTGAAAGTATAGGAACATCTCCAGTAAAAGAACTAGAAAAACTTTATGATAAATATGGTTGGTATAGTGAAATAACATATCCAGTAAAAAGAGAAGGAATACAAGGAACAGAAGAAATAAAAAAGATGATGGAAGAACTTAGAAAAAGAGATTTAAAAGTTCTTTTAGATAAGAAGATAAATATAGTAAAAGATTATAAAGTAAAAAAAGAGAAGAATTATTTAAATAATTCAGAATCAGAATTATTTCTTCCAGAGTCAGATGTTATCCAATATATTTTAGAAGATGAAACATATATAACAGTAAGACCATCAGGAACTGAACCAAAGATAAAATATTACATCTATACTAGAGAAAAAAGTAAGGAAGAAGCAGATAAAAAATTAGAAGATATATTAAATAACTTTAAAAAGTATATGGAATCACTTTTAAATTAGGAGGAAAAGAACAATGTTGACAGCAATTATTATGGCAGGAGGAAGTGGAGAGAGATTCTGGCCATTATCAACACCAGAAAGACCAAAGCAGCTTCTAAAAATATTTTCAGATAAAACAATGATAAGAGAAACTGTTGACAGGATACTCCCTATAATAGAAGCAGAAAATATATTTATAGCAACAAATATCATACAAGCAAAAGAGATAGAAAAAGAATTAAGCGATATTCCCAAAGAAAATATAATAATAGAACCAGCTTTTAAAGATACAGCAGCAGCAATAGGATATTCATCTTTAATAATAGAAAACAGATTTAAAAATAGATTAAAAGATGGGGAAAAACTGGAAGTAGTGGTGCTAGCTTCAGATCATTTAATTAAGGAAGAAGAAGAATTTAGAAAAGTCATACTAATTGCAGCAAAAGAAGCAAAAGAAAATGGAATGATAGTTACTTTAGGGATAAAGCCAGATAAACCAGAAACAGGATATGGATATATAGAAGTGAAGGATGATGAAATAGAACTTAATTCTATATGTAAAGTAAAAAGATTCAGGGAAAAACCAAGCCAGGAGTTAGCAGAAAGCTATTTAGTAAGTGGAAAATATCTATGGAACAGTGGAATGTTTATATTTACAACAGATACAATATTTAAAAATTTTGAAGTATTGATGGAAGAACATTCAACAATACTTAAAGAAATAGAAAAAGAATTTAAAGAAAATTTAACAGGAGAAGAACTTAGTAACAAAGTAAAGAAATACTTTGATAAATTTGAAAAAATATCAATAGATTTTGGAATAATGGAATATTCAAAGAATATACGAGTGATACCAGTGGATATAGGTTGGAATGATATAGGAAGCTTTAATGCTTTTGATGAGATATTTGAAAAAGATGAAAATGGAAATGTAGTGAGAGGAAAAGAGATAAGAGAATTGGATTCAAGAAACAATATAGTGATATCAGATGATTTGAATATATCATTATTAGGAATAGAAAATTTAGTGATAGTAAAAAATAGCAATAATTTGTTAATAACAAAACGTGAAAAAATACAGGATATTAAAAAATTACTAAAATTATAAAATTTTATAATGAAGGAAAGTAATGAAATATAAAAGGATTTTTGATATATAAATACAAGAATAATATATTTTGAATCTGTGCCTATTAGGCAAAATATAATTATTTACAAGGAAGTGATCATGATAAAAAAGATGTTATTTATTTCTTCAACAGATATTAATGAAACAAACTTTGGAGGGAATATTTGTAGTTATAGAAATTATAAAATTATGGAGAATTTTTTTTTAATAGATTTAATAAATTTTTCAAAACTAGATAATAAAAATCAATTTAAAGCTCCTAAAAATAAGTTTTTTACTTTATTGAATAATATATTTAACTATGCTGGATTACTAACCTATTCATCAGAAAAAATGATACTAGATTCAATAAAAAAAAAGAAATATGAAATTATTTTTTTAGAAAGCTCTAATTTTGGAAAATTAGCTAAAAAAATAAAGAAAATTAACAATAATATAAAAATTATAACTTTTTTTCAAAATATTGAATATGATTTCATAAAATCACGTATAAAAAGAGAAGGAAAAATATATTATATTCAGTTAAAAGCTACATATTATAATGAAAAATTAGCTGTGAAATTTTCAGATTATTTAATTACTTTAAATAATAGAGATAGTGGAAGACTATTAGAAAAATATGGAAGAAATAGTAATTTTGAATTACCAATAACTTTAAACGATAAGGTTATAAAAAATAATTTTAAGATAGAAAATAGCTATATTTTATTTGTAGGGTCGCTTTTTTTTGCTAATTATTATGGAATAAAATGGTTTATAGAAAATGTTATGCCTTATATTGAGGATAAAAAACTTTTAATAGTAGGAAAAGGATTTGAAAAAAAGAAAAAAGAATTACAAAGAAAAAATGTTGAAGTTATTGGAACTGTAAATAATCTTGAAAAATATTATACAAATGCTATTTGTATGGTAATGCCCATATTTGATGGTGCAGGAATGAAAGTTAAAACAGCAGAAGCTATGATGTATGGAAAGACTATTTATGGAACAAAAGAAGCTTTTGAAGGATATGATGTTGATTATGAAAAAATTGGAGGACTTTGTCAGACAGAGAAAGATTTTATTGATAAAATTAATAAAGATAAAGGGATAAAGTTTAATTTTTATTCTAGAAAAAAATTTGAAGAAAAGTATTCAAATGAATCAGCCTTAAAAAGTATGGACATTTTTTTAAAAGAAAATGATTTAATTTAGAAAAATAATTAAAAATAAAATTTAAAAAGAAAGAATAACAGAAATAAAAACTATAACAAACTTATAAAAATTTAGATATTTTTTACATAATCAATGTAGTTTTTATAAAAAAATTAAGTATTAAAAAATAATATAAGTTAACTTTGAATAATGTGATATATATAAATAAATTGTTAAAGAAAGGAAAAAAATTAAGAATGAGAATATCAGTAATAATTCCAAGTTATAATAGAGCACATATTTTAGAAAAAACGATTCCAACTTATTTCCAACCTGGAGTAGAAGAAGTACTACTTATAGATGATTGCTCTACAGATAGTACAAAAAAAGTAGCAGAAAAATTGAAAAAAATTTTTCCTAAATTAAAATATTATAGAATGGAAAAAAATTCAAAACAAACTGGTGCAAAAAATAAAGGGATAGAATTAGCAGATAAAAATAATGAATATATTTATTTTGGAGACGATGATGCATTATTAATGGAGAATTCTATTAAATTTTTAACTGAAACAATGAAAAAATATAATGCTGATTTAGTTGGAGCAAAAGCATTATATTTTAAAAATAAAAAAGAACTGAGAAATATAGACAAGTTTATAAAAAAATTTAAAAAAATAACTAATAAAAAAATAGTTGATTTTAATAAATTATACTTTAATTTTGAGAAAGAAACAGAAATTCCAGTAGAAATTCCAGTAACTCATGCATATTTTTTGATAAAAAAAGAAGCAATAGGAGAAGTTAGATTTTCTTTAGACTATAAAGGAAATTGTTTCAGAGAAGAAACAGATTTCATATTACAAATTTATAAACAAGGAAAAAAAATAATGTATGATAGTAGAGCTATAGGAATAAATTTACCAAGAATAGAAGCATCAGGAGGGGCACACTTAAAAGGTATAATAGGAAAGATAAAATGGAATTATTCAGCAATAAAAAATAATAATATTTTTATAGAAAAACATTATGAATACTTAAAGGAAAATAAGCTAGTAAAAAGAAGTAAAATTAATTTAAAAATACTTTTTGTTTTTCAACAAATAAATATAATTTTAAAATCCCAAATTAAAAAAATAATAAACATAATAAAAATAGGAAGTTTTTAATGAAAAATAAGTTAGATAAAAATTTAATTTATTTTATGATTCTTTTTTTATTAATTTTAGTATTTTATTTAAATGAGATTTATAATATAAAAATAAATATTAAATTGAAAAGTACTATTTTGTTAATATTGACTTTGATTTATATTATTGATATGAAAATTAATAAAAAAGATAATTTGAAAATAAGTATCTTATTTTTATTGATTATTTTTTTAAGAAAATATTATATATCTTTTTATATTGTTTTTATTTCTAGGTTTTTAACAAAAAAAAGACGATTACAAATAATATTAATAATAATGTTATTTTTTTATATTCTAACTTTAGTTTTAAATTATTTTGGCTATTTAGAATTTAATAATATAAAATATGGATTAACTAGATATGGTGATATCTTAAAAATAAGGAATCCTTTAGGATTTTCACACCCAAATACAACAATGGTATTAATGCTTCCTATATTTTTTTTATTATATTATTTATATTATTCTAGATTAAAAATAATGTTAATAGTAATTTTTGAAATTATAAATATTTATTTGTTCTATTATACAAATTCTAGAACTTCTTTTTTATTAATTAATTTATTTTTAAGTATAATTTTTTTAGGAGATAAATTTATAAGTAAAATAAAAGTATTATTTTATTTGCAAGAAATTATAATAGTAATTTTTTCAATAATTTTACCAATATTTTTTCATAATAGTATTTTAGATGGTTTATTTAGTGGGCGGTTAATATATTCATATTGTTATTTAAAAAATATTTCAATTACATTTTTGGGAAAAAATATGACAGAAATTTATAATACCTATTATCCATTAGATAATATATATTTAAAAATTATTTATGAAAATGGTATTTTAGGGTTAATATTGTGCATTATAGTAATTTTTTATATTATAAATTTATTATATAAAAATAAAGATTATAAAGCTATAAGAATTTTTTCAATTATTTTAATTTTAGGATTCATGGAAAGTATAGTCTTTTATTATTTTGTAAATATAATATGTTTTATAATTCCAGAATATATATTTGGAAATAAAGAAATAACTATAAAAAATATAAAGTAAATTAAGAAAGGAAAAGTAAATGCCAAAAAAATTAGAAAATTTAAAGCAAGAAATATTAGAAAAAGTAAAAGAATATCATAATATAAAATTTGGAGATAAAAAAGACTTTACTGAAGGAGAAACATATATCAACTATGGAGGAAGATTCTTTGATGAGCAGGAAATGGTTAATCTTGTTGATTCTTCTTTAGATTTCTGGCTTACTTCTGGACCATGGGTTAAGAAATTTGAAACTAAAATGGCTGAGTATCTTGATATAAAATACTGTTCTCTAACTAATTCAGGTTCATCAGCTAATCTTCTTGCATTTATGGCTTTAACTGCTCAAGAGTTAGGTGACAGAAGAATAAAAAGAGGAGATGAAGTAATAACTGTATCAGCTGGATTTCCTACTACAGTTACTCCAATTATTCAATATGGAGCAGTTTCTGTATTTGTAGATGTAACAGTTCCAGCATATAACATAGATGTCAATATGTTAGAAGAAGCATTAAGCAAAAAAACAAAAGCTGTAATGATAGCACATACATTAGGAAACCCTTTTAATCTTCAAGGAGTAAAAGATTTTTGTAAAAAACATAATCTATGGCTTGTAGAGGACAACTGTGATGCTTTAGGTTCTGAATACTATATAGATGGAGAATGGAAAAAAACAGGAACAATAGGTGATATAGGAACATCAAGTTTTTATCCACCTCATCATATGACTATGGGAGAGGGAGGAGCAGTATATACAGATAATCCTCTGCTTCATAAATTAATAAAATCCTTCAGAGATTGGGGAAGAGACTGCTGGTGTGAAAGTGGTGTAGATGATACATGCCATATGAGATTTACTAAACAGTATGGAGAGCTTCCATTAGGATATGACCATAAATATGTATATTCACATTTTGGATATAATCTAAAAGTGACAGATATGCAGGCAGCTATTGGAGTTGCGCAATTAGATAAGCTTCCACATATAGTAGAGGCAAGAAGAAAAAATTGGAATAGATTGTATGAAGGATTGAAAGATATTCAAGATAAGATAATACTTCCAGAACCAGAAAAGAACTCAAAACCAAGCTGGTTTGGATTTTTAATATCTGTAAAAGAAGGAACAGGAAAATCAAGAGTGGAACTTGCAAAACATCTTGAAGCTAATAAAATACAAACAAGAAATCTATTTGCAGGAAATCTTTTAAAACATCCAGCTTTTGATGAAATGAGAAAGACTGGAGAAGGATTCAGAGTAATAGGAGATTTAAAAAATACAGATTTCATAATGAATAACACTCTATGGGTAGGGGTATATCCTGGAATGACAGATGAAATGCTGGATTTTATGATAAAGAAAATAAAAGAATATATACTTGGGTAAGGAGGATAAGATATGAAAGCAGTAATATTAGCAGGTGGATATGGAACAAGACTTAGTGAAGCAACAAACCTTATCCCAAAACCAATGGTAGAAATAGGAGGAAAGCCTATTTTATGGCATATTATGAAAACATATTCTCATTATGGGATAAATGAATTTATCATTTGTTGTGGATACAAAGGATATATCATAAAAGAATGGTTTTCAAATTATTTTCTTCATACAAGTGATGTGACATTTGATCTGCAAAATAATGAAATGACAGTGCATGATTGTCACTCTGAAAACTGGAAAGTAACTCTTGTAAATACAGGACTTGAAACTATGACAGGTGGAAGAATTAAAAGAATAGAAAAATATATAGGAAATGAAACTTTTCTTTTAACATATGGTGATGGGGTAACAGATTTAAATATAGGTGAAAGCATAAAATTCCATAAAGAAAGTGGTAAAACTTTGACTGTTACAGCATATAAACCGCAAGGAAAATTTGGATCGTTGGATATAGATGAGCTGGGAAATGTAAAGGCTTTCACAGAGAAACCAGCAGGAGATGGAAGCTGGATAAATGCAGGATATTTCATATGTGAACCAGAAGTATTTAATTATATAACTGAAGGAGATTCAACTATATTTGAAAGAGCTCCTCTAGAAAATATAGCTAAAGATGGAAAAATGAATTCTTTTAAACATACAGGATTCTGGAAGCCTATGGATATATTAAGAGATAATAAAGAATTAAATGATATGTGGGATAGTGGAAAAGCTCCATGGAAAGTATGGTAATTGGAGGAAAAATGAAAAACTTTAATAATGTGTATAAAGGAAAAAGAGTTCTGGTAACAGGTCATACAGGATTTAAAGGTTCATGGTTATCAATATGGCTCAGGGAATTAGGCGCTGAAGTAATAGGTTATTCATTAGAACCATATACAGAAAAGGACAATTTTGTTTTATCACATTTATCTGAAAAAATGGTTGATATTAGAGGAGATATAAGAGATAGAAAACATTTAAAAGAAGTATTTGATAAATATAAGCCAGAAATAGTATTTCATTTAGCAGCTCAGCCATTAGTAAGACTATCATATGATATTCCAGTAGAAACATATGAAACTAATCTTATGGGAACTATAAATATACTGGAAGAGATAAGAAACTGTGAGAATACAAAAATAGGAATAATGATAACAACGGATAAGTGCTATGAAAATAAAGAACAGATATGGGGATATAGAGAAAATGAAGCTTTTGGAGGATATGATCCATATTCCTCATCTAAAGGAGCTTGTGAAATAGCTATACAATCATGGAGAAATTCATTTTTTAATCCTAAAGATTATGAAAAACATGGAAAAAGTATAGCAAGTGTAAGAGCTGGAAATGTAATTGGTGGAGGAGACTGGGCAAAAGACAGAATAGTACCAGACTGTATAAGAGCATTGGAAGAAGATAGAGATATAAAAATAAGAAGTCCAAAATCAATAAGACCATGGGAACATGTCCTTGAACCATTAAGTGGATATCTTCTATTAGGGCAAAAGATGATGGAAGATCCAATAAAATATTGTGAAGGATGGAACTTTGGACCAAATCTAGATGCCATAGTAAATGTATGGGAAGTAGCAGAAAAAATAGTAAAAGATTATAGAAAAGGAAATCTAAAAGATATTTCTGATCCAAATGCTTTGCATGAAGCTAAACTATTGCTACTAGATATAACAAAATCAAGATTTGAATTAGGATGGAAACCTACATTAACAATAGATAAAAGTATAGAATTAACTGCTGAATGGTATAAGAGATACAAAAATGAAGATGTATATCAACTTTGTATAAAACAGATAAATGAATTTTCTAAGTTGGGTGAATAATATGGAAATTATAAAAACAGAATTAGAAGGAGTCTTTATTATAAAAAATAAAATATTCCAAGATGAAAGAGGAATATTTATTAAAACATATAATAAAGATGAATTTGAAAAAAATAATCTTTATACAGAATTTAGAGAAAGTTATTTTTCAATTTCAAATAAAGATGTAATAAGAGGGATGCATTTTCAGCTTCCTCCTTTTGAACATGAAAAATTAGTTTATGTAGCAAAGGGAAAAGTATTAGATGTTATTGTAGATTTAAGAAAAAATTCTAAAACTTTAGGAAAATATATAAGTTTAGAATTATCAGAAGAAAATGGATATTCTGTATATATTCCCAAAGGATTAGCGCATGGATTTAAGTCTCTAGAAGATGGAAGTATAATGATTTACAATGTAGCGACAGTATATAATTCTGAAAGTGATTATGGAATCAGATGGAATAGTATTGGATTTGATTGGAGAACAGAAGAACCTATACTATCAGTAAGAGATAAAAATTTTGAGAGTATGAATGATTTTTTGAAAAAAGAGGTATTTTAAATATGAAAAAAAGATGTCTGGTAACTGGAGCAACAGGGTTTGTTGGATCAAATCTTTGTAAAAAATTAATAGAACAAGATTGGAATGTAACAATAATATGTAGAAAAAGTTCAAAACTAGATAATTTAGAAGAAATAAAAAATAAAATAAATATATTTGAATATGACAATGATTTAAAAAATATGATTAAATTTTTTAAAGAAAATAAGTTTGAGATAGTATTTCATTTAGCTTCTTTATTTATAGCAGAGCATGAAAGTAAAGATGTAGATAATTTATTAAACAGCAATATAGTATTTGGAACTCATCTTTTAGAAGGAATGAAAGAAAGTGAAAATAAACTGTTAATAAATACAGGAACTTCATGGCAACATTATAACTCCGAAGAATATAATCCTGTAGATTTATATGCTGCTACAAAAGAAGCCTTTGAAAAGATAATAAAATATTATGTTGAAGCTGAAGGAGTTAGATGTATAACTTTAAAGTTATTTGATACATATGGAGAAAATGACAAAAGACCTAAACTTATTAACCTATTAAATAAATTTGTTGATGAAGGAAAAGAATTAGAGATGTCTTTAGGGGAACAAAAATTGGATTTGGTTCATATAGACATAGTGACAGATACTTTTATAAAGGCATATGAATTATTGAAAAGTAATGAAGAAATAAGGAATGAAGTTTATGGAGTATCATCAGGAAAACAGATTTCATTGAGAGGAATAGTAGAAAATTTTGAAAAAAAAACTGGAAAGAAATTGAAGATAAATTGGGGAGCAAAACCATATAGAAAGAGAGAAGTTATGGGGCCAATAAAAACTTTAAAAAAAATTTAATACAGGTAAAGGGAGTTTGAAAATTGGAAATAAAAGTGACAAAAAATGATATTTTTTGGAGTTATGCAGCCCAATTATTAAATATTGGAGCAGGAGTGTTTATTCTTCCAATAATATTAAAAAAGTTGTCTTCAGCTGAGTTGGGAATATGGTATATTTTCTTAGCTATAGCAAGCTTGATGGCCTTATTAGATTTTGGTTTTTTACCAACAATTCAAAGGAATATATCTTATGTTTTTAGTGGAGTAGAAGAATTATTAGAACAAGGAATATCAGAGAAAAAAAGCAGTGGAATAAATTATAAACTTTTAAAAGATATAATAGAAACTAGTAAAACTATTTATAGAAGAATTTCTATTATAATATTAATATTACTAAGTACTTTGGGTTCTATTTATATTAATTCTTTAATTAAAGAATTGGATAATTCTAAATATATTATGATAGCTTGGTATCTTTATATTTTTTCTCTAATCATAAATTTTTATTATTATTATTTTAATGCATTGCTTAGAGGTAAAGGGATGATAGCAGATGCTAATAAAATAACAATATTTTCAAGATTAGCATTTGTATTATTTTCTTTTTTAGGATTATATTTTAATTTAGGACTTATAGGGATATCTTTAGGAAATTTAGCTTCTGTAATAGTAATAAGAATTTTATCTTCTAAAAAATTTTTTACAAAAGAACTTAAAGAAGAATTAAAAAATATAGACTCAAAAATAAATAAAAAATTATTCAAGATAATTTTTCATAATGCTAATAAATTGGGATTGGTATCTTTAGGAGGATTTTTAATAGTAAAAAGTAATATTTTAATTGCTTCGAAATATTTATCATTGGATATTGTTGCTCAATATGGACTATCATTACAGTTATTTACTATATTAAGTTCTATAGCAACTACATTATTAACAGTATTTATTCCTAAAATTGTTCAAAATAGAATAAAAGAAAATGAAGAAGAAATAAAAGAAATATATTCAATGTGCTTTGTATTAAATATTTTTATTTTTATTTCAGGGATAATATCAATAGTATATGTAGCTCCATATTTTATATCAATTTTAGGAAGTAATACAAAATTGCTTAATAGTAATCAAATGCTATTCATAGGAGGTTATTTATTATTAGAGATGATACATTCAAATGCAGCTACTTTTATAACTACAAGTAATAGAATTCCCTTTGTAAGTTCTTCTATTCTATCAGGAATAGCAATGGTATTGATTTCTTTGTTTTTAATAAACTTTACAGATTTAGGATTATGGAGTTTGTTGATTTCACAAGCCATAGTCCAATTAATGTATAATAACTGGAAATGGCCTTTAGAAGTTAATAAAGAACTAAAAATAAATTTTTTTGAGTTATGGGAAATTGGAATAAAAAAAATAGTAAGAATTTTAAAGGGAGAGAGGATATAAATGGAAGAAAATTTTTTTGAATACAAAGATAACTTTGCAAAATATAAACATATAAAATCGAATTTGCTGGTAGGGGAAACAGAGAATATTCCAAATCCTAAAATAACTATAGCAATTCCAACTTATAAGAGATATTATTTAATAAAAGATGCTTTAAATAGTGCAATAAATCAAGTTGAGTTTAAAAACTATGAAGTTATAGTAGTTGATAATGAAGCGTCACAAGAGGAAAATGAAACTGAAAAATTAATAAAACAATATAATAATCCTAAGATACTATATTACAAAAATGAAGAAAATATAGGAATGTTTGGAAATTGGAATAGATGCGTAGAGTTAGCTAGAGGAGAATATGTTACAATATTAAATGATGATGATTGGTTAAATAAAAATTTTTTATATGAAATAATGAGAAATATAAAAAAAGATAATGCAATATCTGTAGTTTCAAAAATTTATGATTATAGAAAAAAAGAGAATAATAATTATAAAAAAAATATTATAAAAAAAATATTAAAGAAAATATATAAAATGATTTGTTCTATAAAAAAGATAAAACAATATAATATTTTAGACTTTTTTTATATGCAATTAGTTCAAGGAACTTTAGGAACAGTATATATTAAAAAATATTTTGTTGAATTAGGGGGATTTAATGAAGAGTATTATCCCACTTCAGATTATATATTTCAGGCTAATTTTTTTTATAAATATGGAATAAAATTATTAAACAAAGAATTGGCCTATTATAGGATTCAGCAAAATGAAAGTTTTAAAAGAGAAATTGGAGAAAAGTGGATACTTCAATTAGAAAATTTCAGAGAATTTTTAGTAAAAAATTTTATAAAAGATAAAAAATACTATAAAAAAAGTATAGTTTTTACAGAAATTTATAAAAATAAATTAGAATTTTGGGATATGAATTTTAAATACAATTTAAATGAAAATAAGATAGAAGTTTTTAAAATAAAATTAAGAAACTATTACAGAAATATTTTTGCTTAAAAGAATTTGTATTTGGAGAGAAAATGGAAAGAGAAAATAATATGGATTTTTTAAGAATGATAGCATGTATAATGGTTATAACTATACATGTTTCAGGATATTATGTCAATACATATATAGAAATTCTTAATTGGAAATTTACAGTGGGAAATATTTATGATTCAATTTCAAGAATTTCAGTTCCATTATTTGTGATGATAAGTGGAAGGTATATGTTGTCAATTGATAAAAATATGGAATATAAATTTTATTATTCTAAAATTTATAAAAAAATTTTAATTCCTATGCTTATTTGGAGTTTTATATATTTTATTTTTTTTTATTTAATTATTGTAATGAAATATATCAATAAAGTAAATATTGAAGATGTTTATAAACCAGTAAAAGAATGGATAATAGGGCAGCCATCAATTCATTTGTGGTACTTATATATGATGTTAGGTATATATTTATTGGTTCCAAAATTAATAAAAGTAAAAAACAAAATAGGAGAAAAAAAATTTTTTTATTTTGGAATTATTTTTTTTATACTAAGTTTAGTAATAACTTTATTAGAAATATATTTAAAAGAAAGTAATTTTTATTATAAAAATTATAAATTTTATTATTTGAAATATATATGGTATTTTAATCAATTAAAATTTATAAAATATTTAGGTTATTTTATAATGGGATATTCTTTAAAAAGAAAAGTATGTAATTTTAAAATAACAATTATAATTTCTATTATATTTTTAATGTTAATTATTGGAGGAACAGAATTTATAATTAGAAAAAATATCTTTAATGAAACATATCTATATGATAATAATTTGCCTTTTGTTATGTTTGGATCTATATTTTTTTATTTAGCTTTTTCTAATTTGAAAAAATTAAAAAATAATTTTGGAGAGTTGCCACAACATTTATTTAACATATATTTAATTCATGCAATGATCTTGCAATTAATAAATATAAGCATAAAAAGGGAATATAATCCAATATTTTACATTCCAATTGTTACTTTATTAACTTTTATATTTTCATATATATTTTCTAAATTTTTAGAGAAATGTTTAAAAAATGATTAAAATATTTATTTTGTATAACCAAAAATTTTAAAAGATAAGTTAGAAAAAATAAATTGAATTTATAAAAGAATTAATCCAGAAAGATCTAAAAATCTTCTGGATTTTTTATATTGCAACCGTTGATTGACAGAAAATAAAATACACTTGGTTGAGTGCAACTGATAGTTGTGGTAAAATATGAATATATAAAGCACATATGCAAGGGGGAAAATTATGAAACTGTTTGTAAAAATACAACAATTGAGGAAGCAGAATGGTATGTCACAGGAGAAGCTGGCACAGTTACTGGGAGTTTCAAGGCAGTCAGTTTCTAAATGGGAATCAGGACAGTCACTTCCAGAGATAGATAAAATAATACAGTTGAGTAATATTTTTGAAGTAACAACTGATTATTTATTAAAAGATGTAGCAGAAGAAAAATGTATTGATATATTGAGGAAAGAAAAGGAAAAAGATGTATTGGCACATCATACTAGTTTTATGTTTAAAGTTGGATTTACAATGTTTTCAGTTGGAGTGGTAGCTATAGCAGTATTTTGGATACTGTCTATAGTTTATCCTACATATAGAGTGATGTGGGATGGAACACTGTTGACTGGATTTTCTGGTTTTTTGATATTACATGAAGTAACTCCTGTTTTTATATTTTTTTGTGTAGTTGGAACAATAGGATTAGGAATGATGTTGTTTGAAAAGAAGAAAGAGAAAGTAAGTGTGTAGGAGGAAAGATGAAAGAAATATTGAAACCATATTATAACTTAGATGAAGTATTTGAAAGTGAAAAATTTAAGATAATAAACATAGGAGAATTAAATGTAACATCTGGAAAAATAATATGCTGTGATCCTCTAGTAAGTTTAGTAAATGGTGAAGGAGAAGCTTTTGTGGAAGAGATTCCTACTGGAAAATATCCTGTAACTTTAGCAGTACTAGATGATGAAGAGTGGGGAATCAGATATATGGGAGCAAGGCTTAATGTGTCTAATGAGAAAGCTGAGTATTATCAATTAGCTCTTCAGAAAAATGATGATATTTCAGAGTTAAGCAGAGAAAATAAAGAATTTTTTGGATTTTTTGTAGATGCTGGAATGGGGTGCTTTGCAGATACAGAAGCAGCAAAATTAACAGCAGAATTTACAAAGAAAATGGAAGAAGATTCAGATTTTGATAATATATATGATGATTATTTTGCTTCTTTGTTAGGAGAGAGTTACAAAAAATATCCAGATTATCAAAGAGATTGTGGAGATTTTTTAAATTGGACTATTCCTGAAACAGATAAAAATGTTGTCATATTTGCTAGTGGATGGGGAGATGGAGTGTATCCTTGCTATTGGGGATATGATAAAACTGGAAAAATATGTTCTCTTACAATAAGTTTTATAGAGCCTAGTGAATTAGAAGAAAGTGATGAAGATGAGGATAATGAAGAATAAAAAATTTTTAAATTTGTTTTAGATATTATAAAAATGGTATAATATCTCAACAGAATTAAATTTTGAAAGAGCAATTTCAATATATAGGAGGGGTTTGATGGCTGCTAAGGGAATTATTGAAAAAGAATTGTCATATATAATGGGAATACCAAATTCACCAGAAGATATAGGAACATATGATGATTTAATTAAGAGACTGGAAGAAAATAGAGAATTCAGAGTAAAAGTTTTAAAAAATGATACAGAAAAATTTTTGAGAGTGGACTATAAAGATGAGCAGTATATTGTCCAAATATTAATAGAAGAATTTGAAGTACCAGAACTTTTTACAGTGGCACATCAGATCAATGAAACAGATTATAATAAAATAATGGAAAGTCAACTTGGAATAACAACTATTATGGAATTTGGAGAATCAAATATTGATTCTTATCATCTTCAATTAAAATTAATATCAGCTATGATGCCAAATCTTTTAGGAATAATGGATTTTTCTTCACAAAAATTATTATCTGGCAGATGGGCAACAATGGCAGCAGAAAGCTATATTCAACCAGCACCTGAATATATTTATACTATCCAAGCTATAAATGATGAAGATGGAAGTGTATGGCTTCATACTCATGGACTTAGAAGATGTGGTTCATTGGAGCTTGAAATAATGGGATCAGATACTGAAAGTTATCAGGAACATGGAACAGTAATTCAAATGATTGCAAAGAATATAGTCACTAACAGATATCTTGAAGAAGAGAAAGAGCCTTTCTATATAGGAGAGGGGATAGTAGGGACATGGGTAGCTTTAGAAGAGGTATTAGACAGCTATCCTCCAGAGAGTCTGGGTGGAAGTGCTGGAAGAGATGAGGAACATGGAGAAACAGCTGTAATATATGTTTACTTGACAGAGGATGATTACAAAAAGGGAAAATATACACATATATCAGCAGCAAATGAGACTATGCAGAACAATCCAGTATATTTCATTTCTGATGAAGAAACAGCAAGAATGAAAGGATTAGCACTAGAAAGATGGGAATACTTTGCTGATGCTGTTACTAATCCAGAAAATAATGGACTGATAAAATTTGGAATACTAGTGGATGAACAGTATAGAACAGAGGGAGATGCTAATTTAGAGCATTTGTGGTTCCACATAGAGGGAATAGATGGAGATAATATAAGGGGAACTCTTATTAATCAGCCATATTATATAGCAAACCTTAATGAAGAAGATAAAATGACAATCAATAAGTCAGAGCTTACAGACTGGATAATATATACACCATTTGCAGAGATAACTCCTGATAAAGTGTATCTGCTGGATGAAAGAAAAAAATATTTTAATTAATATTCATAAAAACGAGAATAACTAAAAAAGTTAGATTGAATTTTATCTGGCAAGTTATTCTCGTTTTTCTATTAAACAGATAAAGTATAAAAAAATTTAATAGAATGAAAGAAAGAAAATATAAAATTATATAACAAGATTTCGAAATTTTTGATATAATTGTAAGGTAAAGATAATATGCAGGAGGAAAAATGTGCTTAGAAAATTAAAGGCTCTTATTCTATTTTTGAATCTTATTGGGGTAGGAGTAACTATTTACTATAAAATGTATATGCTCACTTGTTTTACAGTTCTTTTATTTTTCTATTTTTTGTATGTTTTTCTGAAAAGAGAGGAGATGGAAACAACTAATCTTTTTAATAAAAGAGCACTCCTTTCATCAAATATAATATTATTCTGTTTTATGCTAATATTTTTTAGGCTGATACAGGTACAGATATTTGATAATGCTATGTATGTAGAAAAAGTAAATAATCAGACTATGACTATAAATAAAAATTCAGGAAATAGAGGAAGCATATATGATGCTAATGGGAAAAGTCTGGCTTTTAACAAAAGTATTTATGATTTGATAATAGATCCAAGCAGAATATATGAAAAACCAGAGATACTGAAAGCATTTGAAGAAATAGCAAAAAAATCATATATAAAAATAAATAATAAAAAGTTTTTAAATGAATTAGATGAGGGATACAAAACTAAAAAGAAATATAAGATTATAGCTAAAAATCTTGATGAGATAGAGAAAGCTGAAATTGATGAGATATTAAAAAAATATAAATTAAATACTAATGAGATGTTTTACAGAAAGAATATAGAAAGAACTTACTACAAGAAAGACATATATAATGATCTGGTAGGACTCATTGGTTATACTGCAACTTCAAAAGATGTAAAAACTGGTGTATTCGGAATAGAAAAACAGTATGAGAAGTATCTTAAAGAAAAAACTGTTGAAAGAAAAAATCCATATACTAGAAATAGAGGAATAAGAATACCTACCTCTAAAGATGAAATAAGAACAAATTTAAATGGAAGAAATGTTTATATGACAATAGACAATGATCTTCAATTTATACTTAATGATGAGGTAAAGAAAAAATTTGAATCATCAAAATCAGATGATGCTTATGGAATAATTATGGATCCAAATACTGGAAAAATACTGGCAACAGCAGCTTATACAAGAAAGAGAAGAGCATTAAGAAATCCAGTTTTTCAGGATCAATTTGAGCCAGGATCAACATTTAAACCTATTATAGTAGCTTCAGCTCTCAATGAAGGACTTATAAAAAGAAATACTAAATTTGATGTAAAAGATGGAACAATAAGAAAATATAACCATACAATAAAAGAAAGCAGCAGAAGTACTAAAGGAATACTAACAACAGAAGAAGTATTGAAAAAATCAAGTAATGTTGGAATGGTATTGATAGGAGATACATTTACTGAAAAAATTTATGAAGATTATTTAAGAAGCTTTGGACTGTATGAAAGAACAGGAATAGATTTCCCTGCTGAAATAAAACCATATACTACTCCATACAGAAGATGGGATAAACTTAAAAAAAGTACAATGTCTTTTGGACAGGGAATAGTAATGAGTCCAATACAGCTGGCAACAGCTTTTTCTGCTGTTATAAATGGAGGAGTTTTATACAAACCATATTTAGTAGAAAAAATAACAGATGACAATAATATTGTAATAAGAAGAAATCTTCCTACACCAGTGAGGCAGGTAATATCTCCAGAAGTATCAAGGGAAATGAGAGATATATTGGAAAGCGTAGTAAGAGATGGAACTGCTAAAAAAGGAGATGTAGAAGGATACAGAGTAGGAGGGAAAACTGGAACTGCACAGTTAAGTACAAAAGGGGGGTATCTGAAAAGTGACTATCTTGCTTCTTTTATAGGATTCTTCCCAGCAGATAAACCTAAATATGTTGTTCTTGTAATGTTTATGAAGCCTAAAGGGGAAACTGTATTTGAAAAATATGGAGGAGCAACTGCTGCTCCAGTATTTGGAGAAATTGTAAGGAGAATAACTAAAAATAAAAATATTTTGTCTCAGGATATTGCTAAAATCTCAGAGATTAAGAATTTTGAAAGTATGAAACGTAACAATGAAGAAGTAAAAGTAGAAATGCCTGATCTTACAGGATTAAGTCCTAAAGATGTAATTTATATATTTAAAAATGCAGATATAGATGTAAGAATTAAAGGAAAAGGTCTGGTAGAGAGCCAGAAACCAAAGGCAGGAACTTCTTTGGAAGGTGTGACTAGTATAGAGGTACAGTTGAAATAGGAGTGAGTTATGAGATATTATAAAATATATGTAGACAATACCCAGTCCCTTTATACTTATTCAGATGAGAGAGAAGAATATGAGATAGGGGATAGAGTTGTTGTTTCCTTTAGAAATAGAGATAAATCAGGTTTGATAATAGCTGAAGATAAAGCTGAAAATATAACTTTCAAAGTTCTTCCTATAAAATTTCGATTGGAAAATGAAATAAAATTGTCTGAAAATTTTATAAAACTTCTTAGGTGGATAAAAACTTATTATATGAGCAGTTATGAACAGGTAATAAATGCAGCTGTTCCAAGTGATCTGAAAGTTAAATATGACTCAATATATGTTTTATCAGATATCAGGAATATTTTTCAAGAGGGAGCAGAGGATATTTATTCAGAAGAGTTTGTAAAATTTTTCAAAGAAAGAATAACTGTAACTAAAGCTACCCTTAATAAAAAATTTACAAAAGAAGTTATAAATGAAATGATTGGAAATACTGTACTTTTTAATGAAAAGGGCAGTGTTAAATTAAATTATGATTTTGATTTTTCAACTTTGGAAAAAAAATTTGAAGATGTTATAATATATTTTAGAGGAAAAGAAGAAGTTCAAAAGAAAAATTTAGAAGATAAGTTTTCTAAAGAACTTATAAATAAGTTAGTTAAAGAAAAACTTTTGTTTTTGAAAAAAAATATAAAAGAAGATGAAAGTCAAAGAGAGCTACAGGAGATATCTGATGAAGTATCCGAAAAAAATATAGTCCTTAATGATGAACAGGAAAGAGCTAAAAATATTATAAAAGATGGAGATAATAAATATTATCTTTTAAAAGGAATCACTGGTTCTGGTAAGACAGAGGTATATATTGAGCTTATAAAAGAAGCTTTTAAAAAAGGAAAAGGGAGTATATTTCTTGTTCCTGAAATATCACTTACTCCACAGATGATAAATAGATTTAAAAATGAATTTAGAGAAAATATTGCTATACTTCACAGTAAACTTACTAATAAAGAGAGAGCTGATGAATGGTATAATATATATAGTGGAAATAAAAAAATAGTTTTAGGAGTAAGATCAGCTATCTTTGCTCCAGTGGAAAATCTGGAATATATCATACTGGATGAAGAACATGAAAATACATATAAACAGGATAGTAATCCAAGGTATAATGCCAAATATGTAGCTATAAAAAGAGCTGAACTTGAAGGAGCAAAACTGATTTTAGGATCAGCTACTCCATCAATAGAAAGCTCTTACTATGCTGAAAAAGGTATCTATACACTAGTAACTATGGATTCAAGATATAATAATTCTGTACTGCCAGAAATAGAAATAATAGACATGAAAAAGGAAGAGGACTTGTATTTCAGTAAAAAACTTTTAGAGGAGATGAAAACAACTCTTTTAAAAGGAGAGCAGATAATATTGCTTCTCAATAGAAAAGGATATTCTACTTACATTCAATGTAAAGACTGCGGGCATGTAGAGGAATGTTCCCATTGTTCTATAAAAAGCAGTTATTATGCAAGTCAGGGAATACTGAAATGCAACTATTGCGGTCAGGCAAGAAAATATACAGGTCATTGCAGCAAATGTGGAAGCACTAATCTTATTCATAGTGGAAAAGGTGTAGAGAGAGTAGAAGAAGAAGTAAAAAAATATTTTGATGTAAGAGTAATACGGGTAGATTCTGAAAGTTCTAAAAATAAAGACTTCTATGAAAAAATGTATTTTGACTTTTTGGGTGGAAAATATGATATAATGATAGGGACACAAATGATATCAAAGGGACTGCATTTTCCTAATGTAACTTTGGTAGGAGTTATAAATGCTGATACAATCTTAAATTTTCCGGATTTCAGAGCAGGAGAGAAAACTTTTCAGCTGGTAACACAGGTGTCTGGAAGAGCAGGAAGAGGAGATAAAAAGGGAAAAGTTGTAGTACAGACTTATCAGCCTGAAAATTATACTTTCAAGATGATAGAGAAAACTGACTATAATGGATTTTATTCTGAAGAAGTTTCTAATAGAGAACTGCTGGAATACCCACCTTTTTCTAAAACTATTAATATAGGAATATCTTCTAAGAAAGAGAAAGAACTGGAAATATTTGTCAAAGAATTTTTTAAAGGTATAGAGGATGAAGAGGTAGAAATGTATGGTCCAATGAAAAGCCTTGTATACAGAGTAAAAGATCGATTTAGATATAATATTTTCATAAAAGGAAGCAAAAAAAATATAAGTCTGTTTAAAAGAAAGTTAAATAAAAAACTAGCAGATTATAAAAAATCAGATGATTTTAGAATAGTTGTTGATGTAGATCCAATAAATTTAATTTAACAATAGAGGTGAGAAGAAAAAGTGATATACGAAATAAAAAAATATGGTGATCCAGTACTTAGGGAAAAAACTGTAGAAGTAGAAACTGTAGATGACAATATAAGAGAAATATTGCAGGATATGGCAGAAACTATGTATGATAAAAAAGGAGTAGGACTTGCAGCTCCTCAAATAGGAATCAGTAAAAGAATGTTGGTATTAGACTGGTCAGGAGAAGGAGAGGCTCTTAGAAAAGTAGTGAATCCTGTAATTACTCCATTGACTGAAGAGAAAATAGATTGGGAAGAAGGGTGTTTAAGTATTCCTGGAATATATAAAAAAGTTGAAAGAGTAGCAAAAATAAGAGTTGACTACTTAAATGAAAAAGGTGAAAAGGTAACTGAAGAGCTGGAAGGTTTTCCTGCAATAGTTATGCAGCATGAATTTGATCACTTGGAGGCTGTATTATTTGTAGATAGAATATCTCCTATGGCTAAGAGAATGGTAACTAAAAAATTACAGGCACTTAAAAAAGAAACTTTAAAAGGGCCAAATGCTGAATAAGGAGCTGCAATATGGCAGTAGATAAAGGAAAATGGAGTTGTTGGATAATACTTGCTATAGTACTTTATGTATTTGTACCGCAAATATATAGGAGTTATATAAAAGTAAACAAGCTAAAAAGTGAAAAAAAACAGCTTTTAAAAAAAATAGAGCTGGAGAAAAATAAAATAGAAGAGTATAATAAACGTATTGAGGAACTTAAGGATGAATTTCATAGAGAGAAAATTTCCCGTGATGAACTACAGATGGTCAAAGAGGGAGAAGAAATCTATAGGTTGATCAACAAAAAGTAGGAGGAGAGATGAAGAGAGAATTAGCACTGGAATTTGCCAGAGTAACAGAAGCAGCAGCATTAGCAGCTTACAAATGGGTTGGAAGAGGAAATAAAGAGGCAGCTGATCAGGCAGCAGTAGATGCAATGAGAACTATGCTGAACAGAATAGCTATTGATGGAGAAATAGTAATAGGAGAAGGAGAAATTGATGAAGCTCCTATGCTTTATATAGGTGAAAAAGTTGGTAGAGCTTATCACAAATATGAAGAAGATGGAGAACCAGAAGATGATTACTGTTCACCAGTAGATATAGCTGTAGACCCTGTAGAAGGAACAAGAATGACAGCTCAAGGACAAGCTAATGCTATAACTGTTTTGGCTGTTGCAAATAAAGGAAGTTTCTTGAAAGCTCCAGATATGTATATGGAAAAATTAATAGTTGGACCAGAAGCAAAAGGTGCTATAGATTTAAATAAGCCTTTAATGGAAAATATTCATAATGTTGCAAAAGCATTGAATAAAGAATTAAATGAACTTATGATTGTGGTTCTTGATAAACCAAGACATACTCAAATTATAAAAGATCTTCAAAAACTTGGAATTAAAGTTTATGCTCTTCCTGATGGAGATGTAGCTGGTTCTATTCTGACTTGTATAGTTGATTCAGATGTAGATATGCTTTATGGTATAGGGGGAGCTCCTGAAGGAGTTATTTCTGCTGCTGTAATAAGAGCTTTAGGTGGAGATATGCAGGCTAGATTAAAATTAAGAAGTGAAGTAAAAGGTGTAACTCTTGAAAATGATAAAATATCTAACTTTGAAAAAAGCAGATGTGAAAGTATGGGACTTACAGTTGGGCAAGTTCTTACAATGAATGATCTTGTAAAAGATGATGAAGTTATATTCTCAGCAACTGGAATAACTGGCGGAGATCTATTAGAAGGAATCAAAAGAAAAGGAAGTATTGCTAGAACACAAACTCTCGTAGTAAGAGGAAAAAGTAAAACTGTAAGATATATAAACTCAGTTCATAACTTAGATTTCAAAGATGATAAAATAACTCATTTAGTAAAATAAATAAAGATTATAGAGACTGTTCCTAATAAAAGGAGCAGTTTTTTTTTATGAAAATGAAAAAAGATCAATAATAAGTGGAAATATGCAAAAGCCTTTAAAATTAAGGAGAAAGAACTTAGATTTCAAGAAATGATTAAATGAAAATATGGTTCATTTTTACAAACAGTTTAAGTAAAGAAGGGGGAATATTTCATTGAAAATAAGATAAAAAGAATACTATAAGTGTAATGTGATTGTGATATAACAGTTTTGTGTTGAAACAGTTGTAAATATTCAGTTTTTATACTAAACTTATATCAAGAAGGAAAGGAATAAAGAAGAGCAATAAAAAAACTACATTATGAACTTTCTGAACACCACTGATAATATAGAACATAAATTAAATAGGATATAAATTTTTCTTAATGAAAAGAAAAAATAACTATAGAATAAAAAAATTCAGGAGGTGCGTTGATGTTTGAAAGTTTAATTGGCTCGATTAAAAATATGGTACTTTCATTAAATGGATTGTTATGGGGTAAACTTATAACTGTAAATGTTGGAGAAACAATAGTGGAGCTTAGTCTTTTGGTAGTTATTCTCATACCAGTGGGATTATACTTTACACTAAGAACAAGATTTCTTCCATTTAGAATGTTTCCAGAGATGATAAAATGTGTTTTGGAACCTAAAAGTTCTACAAATAAAGATTCGATATCTGGACTGCAAGCTTTGTTCATAGCTACAGCTTCAAGAGTAGGAATGGGAAACTTGGCAGGGGTAGTAGCAGCAATATCCTTCGGTGGACCAGGAGCAATATTCTGGATGTGGCTGGCAGCCTTGATAGGTGCTTCAAGCGCATTTATAGAATCAACTCTGGCTCAGATATATAAAGAAAAAGATCCATTGTATGGAGGGTTCAGAGGTGGACCTGCATATTTCATGGATAGAATGAGAATAATAACTTGGGTAAAAGAGGAAGATGAGTTTGTTGATAATATAAAAGGTACTTCAAAATATATATCAGCAGATGGAAAAAAATATTACACTAGAGGAACTAGATTCAGACTTTTAGGAGTATTATTCGCACTTTCTGGATTACTATGCTGGGCAGGAATAAGTCAGGTTATTGCTAACTCAGTAAGTCAATCATTTGCAAATGCTTTCAACTTTCCACCACTATATACAACAATAGCTTTAGTAGTTATATCAGGAATAGTGTTATTCAAAAATGCAGGAATAGTAGATGTACTTAATAAAGTAGTTCCAGCAATGGCAATACTGTATTTCTCAGTAACATTGTTTATAATCATAAAAAATATAGGGCTTTTACCTCAAATGTTTGAAAATATATTTGTACAGGCTTTTGGATTCAGACAGGCAGTAGCAGGAGGATTTGGAGCTATATTGATGCAGGGAGTAAAAAGAGGATTGTTCTCTAATGAGGCAGGTTCAGGATCAGCTCCATGTGCAGCAGCGGCAGCAGATGTTGCTCATCCAGTTAAGCAAGGTTTAATTCAAGCTTTAGGAGTATTTATAGATACATTGTTAATCTGTAGCTGTTCAGCTTTCATAATGCTTCTTGCACCTGAAAGTGTAACAAAAGGATTAATGGGAATGGACCTTTTACAAGCAGCAATGAATCACCATATAGGACAGGCAGGAGTAATATTTATAGCAGTGATACTGTTCCTATTCAGCTTCAGTACTTTCCTTGGAATAATGTTCTATGCAAGAGGAAATGTAGCTTATGTCTTTGGAGATAACTGGAAATCACAGAACGCATACAAAATATTTGCACTTGGAATGCTTTATGCAGGAGGAATGGCCCAATATACATTTGTATGGGAACTGGGAGATTTAGGAGTAGGGCTGATGACAGTCTTCAACATGATGGCAATAATACCACTATCAGGACAGGTAATAGAATCATTGAAAGATTACGAACTTAACTTTATGAAGAAAAAAAATGTAAAGAGAGAAATAAAAGAGGAAGCAGTAGAAGTACAGGAAACAATTTAAAACTTAAAAAATAGTTTATAAACAGATGAAATAAAAATATCATATATCGAATGAGGAGGAAAATATTATGGAAAAAAGAAAATTTATGCCGGAGCCTTTTAAAATCAAAATGGTAGAACACATGGGAACTTTAGGTAAAGAAGAAAGAAAAGTTGCAATGAAAGAGGCTGGATATAATACTTTCTTATTAAAATCAGAAGAATGCTACATAGATCTTTTAACTGACTCTGGAACTAACGCAATGAGTGACAGACAGTGGGCTGGACTTATGCTTGGAGATGAGGCATATGCTGGAAGTAGAAACTTCTTCCATTTACAAGATGTAGTAAGAGAATACTTCGGATTCAAATATTTAGTTCCTACACATCAAGGTAGAGGAGCAGAAAACATTTTATCTACTTTAATGATCAAACCAGGAGATTATGTACCAGGAAACATGTATTTTACAACAACTAGATTCCACCAAGAGAGAAATGGTGCTATATTTAGAGACGTTATCATAGATGAAGCTCACAATCCAGCAGCTGATTTACCATTTAAAGGAAATGTAGATATTAAAAAATTCCAAGCATTGATAGATGAAGTTGGAGGAGAAAAAATACCTTATATTTGTCTTGCAGTAACAGTTAACCTAGCTGGAGGACAGCCGGTATCAATGGCTAATATCAAAGCTGTATCTGAATTAGCTCACAAACATGGAATAAAAGTTATGTATGACGCAACTAGATGTGTTGAAAATGCTTACTTTATAAAAGAAAGAGAAGAAGGATATCAAGATAAAACTATAAAAGAAATAGTTCATGAAATGTTCTCATATGGAGATGGATGTACAATGTCTGGTAAGAAAGACTGTATCACTAATATTGGTGGATTCCTATGTATGAATGACCATGATCTATATGTAAAAGCAACTGGAATGGTAGTTCAATTTGAAGGAATGCCTTCATATGGAGGACTAGCAGGAAGAGATATGGAAGCTATGGCTATTGGTATCACAGAATCAGTTCAATATGAATATATCAGTTATAGAGTAAATCAAATCAGATATCTTGGAGAGAAATTAGAAGCAGCAGGAGTTCCAATGGTAAAACCATTTGGAGGACATGCAATATTCGTAGATGCAAGAGCATTCTTGGATCACTTAACTCAAGATGAATTCCCAGCTCAATCATTGGCAGCAGCACTATATGAAACTTCTGGAGTAAGAACAATGGAAAGAGGAATCATATCAGCAGGAAGAGACGTTGTAACTGGAAAAGATCATCACCCTAAACTAGAAACAATAAGATTGACTATACCTAGAAGAGTATATACATATGCACACTTAGATTTCGTAGCTGACGCAGTTATCGATCTATATAACAGAAGAAAAGATATCAGTGGATTGAAATGGGATTATGAGCCAAAAGTATTGAGATTCTTTACTGGAACATTTAAAACTATTAACCCTGAATTAATAAAAGGATACTAATAGATAACCCTATATAAGACAAAAAAGAGAGAGCTGAAAGGCTCTCTCTTTAGTATTTAAAAATCACAATGAATTAAAATATCTTTCATAATTTCTACACCCTCTTCTAATTCTTCTAAAGAAGGAGAAATAAAACTCAACCTTATTTTACCAGAAGATCGTTTATCATGATAAAAAATATTTCCTGGGAGGATAGATACCCCCCTTAATTTGCATTTATGATAAAATTTTTCTTCATTAATATAGTCAGCCAGCTGTATCCAGATGAAAAATCCCCCTTTAGATTTATTCAGTATAGTAATATGGGGAACTTCTGCCAGCAATTCAAGTATTTTATGATGTTTAGCTTTAAATATCTTTTTTAGATTTTTTACATGATTATCAAGATATTTATCAGCTATGAAATACTCTAATACTTTTTGGTTCAGTCCAGAAGTACTATGATCAAGGCTGTATTTAGTCAAAATAGCTTTCTGCATGATGGCAGGAGGCAGAATCATATATGCAAGTCCAATACCAGGCATAAGAAGTTTTGAATAAGTTTTGATATATATAACTTTTTCATTTCCAGTTTGATCTAAAACTTTTAGAGGCTCCACTCTCTTAGTATAATAAAATTCAGAGAAGCAGTCATCCTCAATAATGTAAAAATTATACTCATGAGCCAGTTTTAAAAGTTTTTTCTTCTTTTCTTCTGACCAGCTTATGCCAGTAGGATTTTGAAAGTTAGGCATGATATATACAAAATGGATTCTTTCCTTTTTTAATGCTTTTTCAAATTCTACTAAATTCCATCCATCATTCTTTAAATCAAAAGTTTTGATGTTGCACATATCTTTTAATAAATTCAGTGCATTGGGATATGTAGGGCTTGAAATAGCAACAGTTTTTAAAGAAGTACCCCCAAAAGTTTTTAATATAATAACTAGAGACTGCTGAGTTCCTGAAGTTATCATTATATCGTTTTTACTGACAAATATATCCTTTTCTTCTAAATAGTCAGCCAGAAGGATACGAAGGCTTTCCAGTCCCTGTACATCTTGGTATCCTAACAGGGAAGCTCCATGATTTTTTAAAGATTTTTCTATGAGAGTTTGATAAATTTCCTGTGGGAAATAATCATTAGGAGGGCTGCCATTGGAAAAATTTATCCCCTCTGTATTAGTCTGTCCAAAATGAAAACTTTCCATTATAGGGATTATTTCTTCACTGATAGAAAAATTAGAATGTTCTTTTATAAAAAATCCCTTTCCTTTTTCAGAAAAGATATATCCGTCTCTTTCAAGCATTTTAAAAACTTTTAATACAGTATTAATATTTGTATTGTATTTTATTCCAACCTGTCTGATTGAATAAAATTTAGAATTGGGAGCATTCTTTTTTATTATTTCTGATTTGAGATTTTCATATAACTGTATATAATAACTTACATCAACATTAGTATTTTTAGTCATTACTTTCTCCCTTTAGTAAAAAAAATATAGAATCTTAAACAGAACAAAATTAATCATATAATAAATTATATGATTTTTTTAATAAAAAAGCAATTAATATATAATAAAAAACCAGTAATAAAGATAATAAATGAGATGAAAATATAAAATATATTTAAAGGATAAAAAAAGATGTTTGCTGTTACTATTTATGATATAATATAGAAAATTAAGAATAAAGGAGAGAAAAGAGATGCTGTTTTATGAAGATTTTGTAAAAAGTATAAATTCAAAAAGTAATATAGAAATGAAAGGAATAGAAAAATTTTCTGTAGAGATTAAAAGAATAGTTTCAGGAGTAGGAATAGGAATTCCATTAATATTAGCAGGACTTTTTCAAGGATATTTGGCAATAATAGAGAACGTGAAAGTTATACCAATAGTATTTGCAGTAGCTTTTTTATTTTTGGGAATAAGACAATTAAAAAATACTTTTTCCTATAAAGTGGCAGTAGATACTGAGAAGAGAATACTAATAGGAGAAAAATTAATTCAGCCATTAGCTGATATAGAAAGCTGTACATTGACAGAAAGAAAAATTGGAAAGAACCTTCAAGTAGTTTTGGATATTATAACATTAGATAGAAAACAAATAATTATACCTCTATATATGAAAAATAAAGAGAGATTTGTCTTGGTTATGAGATCTCTTTTGGAAGAGAAATTTTTTATAAAAAAGTAAAAAAAATATTTGACATAAAATGCAGATTATGGTATTATAATTCTTGTCTGCGGGAATAGCTCAGTTGGTAGAGCGTCAGCCTTCCAAGCTGAATGTCGCGAGTTCGACCCTCGTTTCCCGCTCCAGACGCGCCATTAGCTCAGTTGGTAGAGCATCTGACTCTTAATCAGGCGGCCACAGGTTCAAATCCTGTATGACGCACCATAAGAGATGCCCCGTTCGTTCAGTGGTAAGGACATCAGATTTTCACTCTGGCAACAGGGGTTCGATTCCCCTACGGGGTACCACCATAGGTCGCATAGCTCAGTTGGGAGAGCACCTGCCTTACAAGCAGGGGGTCATAGGTTCAAGTCCTATTGTGACCACCAATTTAATAACAATAGTGGGGGTGTAGCTCAGTTGGTTAGAGCGCCTGCCTGTCACGCAGGAGGTCGCGAGTTCGACCCTCGTCACTCCCGCCATTATTATATACGCCGCTTTAGCTCATCTGGTAGAGCAACTGACTTGTAATCAGTAGGTGATTGGTTCGATTCCGATAAGCGGCACCAGCAAAACTAAATAGATATGCGAGGATGGCGGAATTGGCAGACGCGCTAGACTTAGGATCTAGTGTCCCAGACGTGAGAGTTCAAGTCTCTCTCTTCGCACCATAATTTAGCAAATTACATCATGTAAAATAGATTTTATATTTAAGAAGTTTTCTTGAATTGAAATCTATTTTTTTTATTAAAAAATAAAAATTATTTATAAAATGATATTTAGAGAGAAGTGGATATTTTTGAGAAATTATAGATGAAAAGAAGAATATTTATAGACTAAAAAACAAAAAAGCCCCAGAAGAGCCCCTTTGTTTGTAGTAGTAATTTTTAAATTAAGAAAGGTTAAAAAAATTATATGAATATAAGATAATGATATTATAACACAAATAATTTGAAAATCAAATATTTTTTAAAAAAATATATAAAAATAAATTCTCGATGGAAAAGATATTTTTTTATTTGTAAAGTAAATTAATAAGATTTAAAAAAGAAGAGAATATTTTCAAAAAATATAAAATAAAATTACGAAAGAGAGAATTTAATCTTGATATTTCTTTTTAAATATAGTATTATATTAAGGTCTATCTTTAATAAAAATATCTTTATGATCAGTATTTAAATTAAAAAATAAAGATGAAAAAGGAAAGTTTTAAAATAGATTTTCTATTAGGATAGTCTCTTGGTGGCAGGTCTATTTTTTATTTCTTAAATAATAAAAAGGAAAATGATATAAAGACAGAATAAATTAAAATAAAAGATTTTTACATTATTGCACATGGGTGTTATAATAAGTTAGGAATATTGAACAGTTTGAATAAAACTTGGGGGAAGTTATGAAAAAAATTATATTATTTTTTATATTAGCATTAAATTTTTCTGGTTTTGCAGAAAATCAGGAAATAATAGAAGGTGGCATAGTAAAATATGATAACCATAGTCATGTAGTAGGAATATTTGCCAGCAGAGATGAAGCTGTTCAAATATTCAAAGACAGAGTGGAATATTTTGCAAAAGAATATGAAATTGTTAAAAGTGAAAAGTTTACAGATGAAAATGGTGAGGGGAAAATAACTATACTGATTCATAGAGAAAAGAAAGATCTTCAGTGCTTTGTGATGCTGGAAGGAAATAAGATTATATACGGAAATATGATTTCAGAAGGAGATTGTGCAATAATAAAAAAATATTTAAATTAAAAAAAGTCTGATTATTTTAATCGGACTTTTTTTAATTAGCATCATTTATATAAAATAATTATTATTGAATGCTGTCATATTCTTTTAAGAAGCCATTAAGTTTCTTCTTAATACGTTGAATGCTGTTATCTACTGATTTTGGATCTCTTCCAGTTTTTTTAGCTATTTCAGTATAAGTCATTTCAGAAAGCATGTATTCAAATATTTCATTTTCCATTTTACTCAGGTTATTTTTTAAATATTGATTCAAAAGTCTAAATCTTTCTTTGCTGAGGTATATTTCTTCTGGGTTATAAAAATTAAAAGATTTAGTTTCATAAGCTATATTTGAGTTATCTTCAGTTTCAGGGCTGTACATGGCCATATTTAATATTTTATTCTTACCAGAATTAGAACTTTTAATAGCTGTTATTATTTGACGTTTTATACATAAAATAGCAAAAGTAGTAAAAGACGCATTTTTATTTTCATCATATGCATTTATTGCTTTTAAAAGACCTATCATAGCCTCTTGAAGAACATCTTCTTTATCTCCACCATAGAAAAAGTAATTTTTTGTTTTTAATTGAAGAATGCTTTTGAACGAAGAGAATATTTCTTGAATAGCACTTTCGTTACCGGCTTTAGCATTTTTTATTGTTTGTGAATTTATCATTTTTACCTCCTTGAAAATAAAAGTAAATTTATTTTTTAGAAACTAAGATAAATTATTATTCTAAATTGTTAAAATAAAATCTATATAATATTTCTTTATAGGATTATTATAACAATAAAATGTAATGATAACAAATTGAAAATTTCTATAAAAAAGAAAAAACTACATAAAATTGTTTTGAAAATAATAATTGGTGAGCCTTAGAGATGAGCAAACAAAAAATATTAATTTTGTCTTTTTTTTCGTTTCTAAACATCATGAATATATTATGAACCAAGTATACTTAAAAATAATTTCTAAAAAGTCAAAAAAATATAAAATTACAAAAATAAAAATAAAATAAGATGATAAAATACACCTGTTATTTAATTTGAGAAGGAAATTTTAAAAATAAAAAAACTTTTCTCCAAAATAAAACAAAGAAAAGTTTTTGTAATATTAATTATAAAATTTGATGAGGCATATTTCAGAAGAACTTCCTATTCTTATAGGTGGCCCCCAAGTTCCGTATCCTGATGAAACGAGAATATTACTGTCAGAGATTTTTTTAAGTCCATAATCTATCAGGAAAATTCTTTTTGTAAAAAGATTTCCCGGAAAAAACTGGCCTTTATGTGTATGTCCAGAAACTTGTAAATCAATTTTGTTCTCTACAGTTTCTTCAATAGTATCAGGAGTATGCTGTATGAGGATAACAGGTTTATCTGAATAATCCCCAATGATATCTTTGAGAGGTTTCTTTGAAAAATTATCTCTTCCAGCTATGTATAATTTATCATTTACTAATACTTTTTCATCTCTTAGGACAATTACTCCCTCTTCTCTTAAAGTTGCAGTAAGAAGAGCAGCTTTCTTTCCATAGATATCATGATTTCCCAATGCAAAATATACCCCATATTTAGTTTTTATATCACTTAATTCCTTTAACATATTCTTTTCTAAAACAGGTTCTAAATTCATATCAATAAGATCACCTGCTATTAAAACAATATCAGGATTAAGAGAATTTATAATATTTTTCATCTTTAAAAAAGAGGAATTTCCGTTTATATAGCCAAGATGAATATCAGATACTAAAACAATATTAAGAGGTTCCAGATCATAATTTTTATCTAGTTTGATGTCGTATTTTTACAATGGTATGGTGTTTAAAGAAAGTTCCAGCTAATAAAATAATAGGAACTAGAATCAAGGATATTTTATAGAGATTTAAATTTAATTTATATCTAAAAATCATAGTTATTACAGAGGCAAAAATAAATAAAATAGAAGCATATATTAAAAATGCTAAATAATAATAAATGATATAAGATACAAATTTATTTACCGAATAAGAAAAATGGGAACCAAAAAATCTATACAGATAAAATAGAAACGCTAGAGATAAAAACAGTAAAAGGAAAAAAATTTTTTTATCATTTGGAACCACATATTTTAAAGTTTTTCTTATGACGAAAAAATTAAGTAAAAAGAAAAATGTAGAAAATACTAAAAAAAAGTAATTCATTATCATCTCCCGTTATAAAGTATTTTTTATATTATAAATTATAATCTAAATATATCAAAGAAAAAAATATAAAAGAGTACTAAGAAAGTTGGTGAAAAAGGAAATAGAAATTTGTGTTTAGAAACAGAGCTTTTTTATAAAAAGAAATATTTATATAAAAAATACGCTGGATTTTATACTGATTTCTTATTATAATATATGGATAAAGTTTTAATAAAAAAGGAGAGTAGAAATGCTGATAAATAGAAAAGAAAAATTAATCATAGGCTCTTCAGTTTGTATTATTGGGTTAGGTATACTTCTATATGTATCTAAAGAAAAGATAATGGAAAAACTATCAAACAGCCCAAGCCTAGTGATGACATACAAAGAAAGTCAAAGTAAGAAATTAAAAAAAGAAATAGAGAAAAAAATTAATGATAAAAATTTTAATTCAATAATGAATAGATTATCAATGGAAAAATTAGAAATATTAAAGGAAAGTTTAGAATTTCCTGAAGTAGTAGATGCATTAAATACAAAAGATAATAGTAAATATAATTCAGATAGATATTTTTCCCCAGATGTAACACAGGAAGAAGCAGTAAAAATTGCAAATATAAGTAAAGGATTTGGAGAAATAGAAGTTCTTTCAGTAGAATTTAAAAATTATCTATCAGAAAAATATCCTAATTTTAATTATAATGAAATAAATAAAAATGAAAATAAGATACCTGATGTTTTGAAAATAAAAGATAAAGTCTTAAAATTGTTTCCAGACAAAGAAATAGCAGATATTATAAAAACTTTAAATGGAGAGCAGTTAAATAAGATAAATAATATAATAGCTGGTAATGCTGAAGTAGTTTCTCTTATGGAATTTAAAGAGGAAGATATAAATAATTTTAAAAAATATGAAGAAGATTTTTTTAATTCGAGACTTATCTTGGATGATATGAAAAAAGCAGTGGCTACAAGTAAAGGAATTGATGAAATAACTCTTGTATCTCCAAAATTAAAAGAGATTGTAGATCAGCATTTAAAAAATATAGATTATAAAAAAATGTCATCTTTTGGAGAATTTTATCTTTTAGATAAAAATAGCGATATAGAGCTTGAAAAACAATACAGAGAAAAATATTATACTTTTGAGACTCCTTTTATAAAATTGAATCCATATGGAAGAACACCATTGTCTGCAATAGTAAAAATAGAAAATGAAGCTGTTGGAAAAGATATAACAATAACAATAGAGGGAAAAGAAAACAGCCCAGATTATACCTATAAAACAAAAGTAAAAGCTAATGGAGAAATTCCTATAATTGGATTATATCCTAAAGCTGTAAATAAAGTATCTTTGAAAATGAATAATAATGGAATGCTAAAAACTAAAAATATTGTAATAGAAACATCATTGATTGATGACAGCCTTCCAGCAGTTGTAATAGAGAAAAAAGTAGATGGAAGCATAGAACATGGAATGAATCTTGTATCTTTTAATACAAAAGATGAGTCTCTTCCATTCATATTTGACTCAAATGCAAATATCAGATATCTTTTAATAGTTTCTCCAGTTATTAAAAAATCTCTTCTTGATAGAAATGAGAGAGGAAACTGGGAAGCAGTAGATGATAATCTCATTTTTGAATTTGACATTCTTGGAAAAATAGTAAATATTCAAGATAATAACAGAATAAAACTAGATGAAAACTGGAAAAATGGGGTGCTGTTTAGAAATAATCAATATCTTCCAAAGAAGAATAATATTCTTATAGTTTATGGATTTAGTGATAAAGCTTATCCTAGCGGAGTTTTTTCTGAGATAGGAAAAGACAGTGGAAATGAGCTTTTTAAAGCAAGACTTTACTATGATAAAAATAGTTTTGAAGATAACAGTATACTATCAGGAAAAAGAATAGAGCTTTTTCAAGAATAAAGGGAGATAAAAAATGGAACAAGAAAAAAGTACAACGTTAAAATTAATATATACAGTATTATTAGGAATAATATTTTTATTGTGCAGATACTTCTTCATTTTTGAAATAGGGATACCTATTTATTCTTTAGGGGTATTTACATTTATTATTGTAGGATTATATATTACTGATAATATGGAATTTAAAAGATATTACTACAGCAACAAAAGATTTGTAATTATATTAATACTGAATTTTGTGGCATTCTTTATATGGTTTATTGATATATGGGATTTCTCAATAATTCCATTCATGCTTATTTTTACAGCATCTCAAATATTAATAAGTACAATAATAAGTATAATTACTTTTGAGATAAAAAAAGTAACTACTTATGGAAATGGAGAGATGAAAAAAAGAATAGTGGAAAGTCTTTCTAAGTTTTCAGAGTATGAGTATATAGATGAGTGTAAAAGAGATGGATCACTTTCAGACTTCATAAATAACAATGGAATATCTATTTTGATACTTACTAAATTGAAGCTTACAAAAGATGAGATAAAAGAAGTATTGGACTTGAAGCTTTCTGGTATAGAGGTAAAGAGCTATTCAGATTATATGCTTGAAAATGAAGAAAAAATAGATGTAGAATTTATAGATGAAGAGTGGCTTCTTCAAGCATATGGATTTAAAATTCTTCACAGTCAGGTGCAAAACAGAGTAAAAAAAGTATTTGATCTGGGAATGGCAGTGGCTATTGGTCTGGTAACTCTTCCAATAATGGCAGTAGCAGCAGTTATAGTAAGACTGGAAAGTCCGGGACCTATTATTTACAGTCAGGATAGAGTTGGAGAGAATGGAAAAGAGTTTAAAGTACATAAATTTAGAAGCATGAGAAATGATGCTGAAAAAGATGGAGCAAAATGGGCACAGCAAAATGACCCAAGAGTTACAAAATTTGGAAATATAATGAGAAAAACAAGAATAGATGAACTTCCTCAGCTTCTTAATGTCATAAAAGGAGAGATGAGTTTTATTGGACCTAGACCTGAAAGAATGGTTTTCATAAAGGAACTTGAAAAGCAGATACCATATTATAATTTGAGACATATGGTAAAACCGGGATTAACTGGCTGGGCGCAGGTAATGTATCCCTATGGTGCAAGTGTGGAAGATGCCAGAAGAAAACTGGAATATGATCTTTACTATATAAAACATCACAGTCTTTATTTAGATATAGTAATTATGCTTCTTACATTGAAGACAGTAATTTTTGGAAAAGGAAGATAATATGATTACAATTTTTACACCTTCATACAATAGAAAAGATACACTTCCAAGACTCTATGAAAGTCTTAAAAGACAGACTGTAAAAGAATTTCAGTGGATAGTAGTAGATGATGGTTCTGAAGATGGAACAGGAAAGATTATGGCTGATTATATAAATGAAGGAGCTATGGATATCATTTATGAATATCAGAAAAACAGTGGAAAGATGAGAGCTGTCAATCGAGGAGTGCAGTTAGCACAGAGAGAATATTTTTTCATAGTAGACAGTGATGACTATATTACTGATACTTGTGTAGAAACTATTCTAAAAGAGGCTAAGGAGCTTCCTGAGAATCTTGGAGGAATGATATTTCGAAAGATAGATATGGCAAGTGGAAAAGTTACAGGGAAGCCTTACCCAGAATACAGGATAGATTCTTCTCCTATAGAAATAGTTTATAAATTAGGAATAGATGGAGATAAAGCAGAGGTTTTCAAAACAGACATTCTTAAAAAAAATCCATTTAAGGAATTTGAAGGAGAAAAATTTATTCCAGAAGCTACTGTATGGGTCAAAATAGGAGAAGAGTACAAAATGAGATATATAGATGAAGGAATATATTTCTTTGAGTATCTGGAAGATGGATATACTAAAAACTTTAATTCTCTTATGAAAAGAAATCCAAAGGGCTTTGAATTTTATTATAAAGAGATGCTGAAATATAATATACCATTTACTAATAAAATAAAGTTTATAATAAGGCTTGTCCAAAGTAAATACTATAAACTTACAGGAGGAAATAAATGAAAATACTTCATGTAATAACCTCTTTAGAACTGGGAGGAGCAGAGAAACTTCTCACAGAACTGCTTCCAGCTCAAAAAAAACTGGGTCATGATATTGAACTCATGATATTGAGTGACATAAATGCAGTATTTAAAAAAGATTTAGAAGAGAAAGGGATAGAAATATATGTATCTAAATATAATTCTAAAAAATCTCCACTGAATATTTTTGAAATAAATAAAAAAATAAAGGCAGGAAATTATGATATAGTACATGTACACTTGGTTCATGCTCAATACTGGACTAGAATGGCAAGACTGCTTGATAATAACAAAAATAGAAAATATCTAACAACAGAGCATAGTACTTCCAACAGAAGAAGAAGCAACAAAATTTTAGGAATGATAGATAAATTTATTTTTAATGGATATGATGAAATAGTGAGTATATCTCATGCTACAGAAAACAGCCTTTATGACTGGATAGGAGGAGAAAAGGAAAAGTATGCAGTTATTCCCAATGGAATAGATTTAAGTATATTTGAAAATTCTATTCCTATTCCTAGAGATGAGATTGGAGTAGAAGAGGGAGATATAATTTTAATGATGGTTTCAAGATTTCATCAGTCAAAGAATCAAAAAGGAGCAGCTGAAGCTTTGGAATATCTTCCTGAAAAGTATAAAATGATATTTGTTGGAGATGGAGTTTTAGAAGAAGATGTAAAGAAGCATGTGAAAGAAAAAAAACTGGAATCGCGAGTGAAATTTTTAGGAAAGAGAAAGGATATTCCTAAACTTTTAAAAACAGCAGATATGATTATTCAGTTTTCGTTTTTTGAAGGATTTGGTATGACTGCTGTAGAAGGAATGGCAACTGGGAGGCCTGTAATAGCAAGTAATGTACCTGGACTGGCTGATGTAGTAGAAGGAGGAGGGATTATATGTCCAAACGATTCTAAAGAATTAGCCAAAATAATATTGAGTTTAGAAGATAAAAAATTATACAATCATACGGCTGAGATGTGCTTAGAGAAAAGCAAAAAATACAGCATAGAAAATAGTGCAGAAGAATATATAAAACTATATAACAAAATTGGGGAGAGATAAAATGATGGTATATTTTATAATATTAGGGATTCTAGGCATAGGCAGTTTGATTGATATATTAATTTTAAATGAAAGAGTAAAAAAAGTATTGTATATTCTTTCAATAGTAATGCTGGTTGTATTCTTTGGAACAAGAGGTTATCTAGGTTATGACTGGTATTCATATAAACCTAACTTTGATAAAGCAGATAATATTTTCCAAGTACTTTCTGGAAACTATCAGAGCATATTTCATTCAGGATATGAAGCTGGATTTCAATTATATTCAAGTATAATAAAGACTTTTTCATCTAATTATTTAGTTTTTAATTTTGTAAATACAGCTACTGATTTTCTTTTGATATATTTTATTTTTAAGAGATACTCTAAATATCCAATATTTGTATTGTTCCTATATTTTGGAATACACGGAATAGCTCTGGAAATAGATATGATGAGAAATATAAAGAGTATACTGCTGTTTTTATGTTCAATAGAGTATATTGAAGATAGAAAACCAATAGTATTTATTGCTTTAAATATGCTGGGAATGATGTTCCACAGCAGCTCTATAATATATTTCCCAATGTATTTTATACTGAATATAAAATGGAACAGAAAATTTATACTGGGGCTTTTTATTTTAGGAAATATTTACTATATTTCAAATGTCAGATTGATAATCAATGGAGTGAGAATGTTTGGAAGCTACCTTCCAGGAGGAATAGGGCAGAAAATAGCTGGATATCTTTCAATAATACCAGGGGACTTTCCATTGGGATTTTCATTTTTCTATGCTGAAAGAATAGTAATATTTTTATTGGTATACTTTGCAGGTTACCAACTGATGAGCAAAAGATATGGGAATATATTTTTAAACAGTACATATATATCTGTATTTATGTTTTTGTATACTTCTGAACTTTCAGTTATATCATTGAGATTTGGAATACTTTTTGTTTATTCTTACTGGTTTGTAATACCTATGCTCATAGAAAAAGCTATGGCTCCTGCTGTAAAAATAGGAATTGTTGCTGTAGCTGCCCTTATATGCTGTTTCAGAATAAATAATCAGTTAAACTTTGTAGGAAATAAAGATATCTATATCTATGAAAATATATTTTTGAAACATAGAAGTGCTGCTGAGAAATGGCAGAAAATAGAGGATGCAGCAAAATATAAAGATGAAGGACATGGAAAAGAAATATCACTGCTATTTTAAGATTACTAAAGGATGGAAATATGAAGATACTTTTTGTAGCTAACTATATGTGGGACATATATATATTTAGGGGAGGATTATTAAAAGCATTAGTTGCTGACGGTCATGAAGTAGTGGCGGCAGCTCCAGATAATGGAAGAATAGATATGGAAAAAGCTATTCCAGGTCTAAAATCTGTATCTATCACTCTTAATAAAAGAGGGATAAATCCTGTGGAAGACATGAAATTGACATATGATTTGTATAAACTATATAAAAAAGAGAACCCTGATATTATATTTCACTACACAATTAAACCTAATATATATGGGACGATAGCTGCCAGAATGGCTAAGAAGAAATCTGTAGCAATCTTGACTGGATTGGGGTATTCCTTTGTAAAAGGAGGTCTTATTTCAAAAGTAGCAATCGCTTTGTATAGATTTTCATTGAAGTTTTCAAAGGAGATATGGGTTTTAAATTCAGATGATAAAGAAACTCTTATTGAAAATAAAATTGGAAACAGAGAGAAAGTATTTATCCTCCCAGGAGAAGGAACAGATTGTGAAAGATTCAAACCACTGCCTATGGAAAGAAAAGATGAGAGAACTATATTTCTCATGGTAGCCAGAGCTTTCTTTGATAAAGGATTCAGAGAATATGAAGAGGCTGCAAGAATATTGAGAAAAAAATATGGAGATAAAGTTGAATTTCAATTTTTAGGAGCATTGGGAGGAGAAGCTGTATCTGGAATCACTGAAGAATATATGAATAAGCTTCAGGAGGAAAAAGTCATAAATTATCTGGGAACAGTAGATCATCCTGAAAATGTAATAAAAGATATAGATTGTCTGGTTCTTCCATCATACAGAGAGGGAATATCAAAAGTCCTCATGGAAGGTGCAGCTATGGAGAGACCTATAATAGCTACAAATGTAACAGGATGTAAAGAGATAGTGGATGATGGAGAGAATGGCTATCTGGTAAATGTAAGGGACAGCAGGGATCTTGCTGAAAAAATGGAAAAATTCATTCACTTGTCTAAAGAAGAGAGAGAAGGAATGGGTAAAAAAGGCAGAGAAAAAATATTAAAAGAATTTGATGAGAAAATAATAATAGATATTTATAGAGATAAGATTTCAAAACTATAGAAGGAGAAAAGGATGGAGCTTAGTATAATTGTTCCTATATATAATGTAGAAGATTATCTGGAAGAATGTCTGGAGAGTTTGTACAATATAAAAAATATAGAACTGGAAATAATACTGGTAAATGATGGATCAAAAGACAACAGTTTTAAAATTATGGAAAAATTTAAAGATATGTATCCTGAAAAAACTGTTTTGATAAATAAAGAAAATGGTGGACTTTCATCTGCAAGAAATGCAGGAATGAAAGCTGCTGTTGGAGAGTATATATCATTTATAGACAGTGATGATTTTATAGATGTTGATGAGTTTGAAAGATTTTTTAAAGAGGGGCAAAAAGATAAATTAGATGTTATAGTAGGAAATATGAGATACTACACTCCTGAAAAAACAGGAGATCCTCTGTTTAGGTCGGATATGATAAAGAACAGCGGAATATTAAAAGGTGTTGATTTCTTCTGGGAACTTTTTCAAAAGCCTAAGTGTTTTAGAGAAGAGGTTGTAGATGATATATACAGAAGAGAGTTTCTGCTAAAAAACGATATCTGGTTTAATAAAAATATTGTCCATGAAGACAGCGAGTTTACTCCTTTGGTGTATTTGAAGGCTGATAAAGTCAGATATATAGACAGGGCATTTTATTTTTACAGACAGAGAACTGGAAGTATAATGAATAAAGTTTCAGAAAAAAGTATAGTTTCATTAGAGAGTATATGTGAAAGATTTTTTGATGAGTATAAAAAACTGGATTCTGTAAAGGGAAGGGAAGTGCTTTCTGCACTTATTCTAAGTTTTTACTCTGTAGTTGTATATAAGAGATACAATGGAGCAGGGGATTGGAAAAGAGTTCATAAGAGATACAAGGAGCTTTACAGTGCATTAAAGAATAGTAAAAAAGTTGAACCAGAAGAATTTCTTTTGTCTTTTTCAGTCTTTATACCTAATACACTTAGAAAAATTTTAGGAAAACAGATAACAAATGTTCAGAAGATACCAAAATTCTAAGAAAAAGGAGAATGTATGATACCTAAAAAATTACATTATATATGGCTGGGAAATAATTCAAAGCCAAATTTGATGGATATATGTATCAACTCTTGGAGGGAAAAACTTCCAGATTATGAAATTATAGAATGGAATGAAAGTAATTTAGATTTTGAAAATGAGATAAACAATAATGCTTTTCTAAAAGAGTGCTTAGATAGAAAGTTATGGGCTTTTTTATCTGATTATTTTAGAATGAAAGTTCTTTATGAAAATGGAGGTATCTATTTAGATACTGATATGCAGATTATAAAAAGCTTAGATGAATTTCTGGAAGATGATTTTTTTATCGGATTAGAAAGTGAAGATGTGATAAGTGCAGGAATAATAGGAGCAGTACCTCATCATGAAGTGGTAAAAGATATACTTGATTTCTATAAGGAAGATATATGGAATGAGCCTATCTACACAATTCCAGCTATAATCACAAGAGTGCTGAAGAAAAAATATTCTTTTGAATTAAAAGATGAGATAATAAAAATTAAAGATGGAAGCATAAAAATGTATCCCTCTAATTATTTTTATCCTTACCATTTTACAGAGGAGTTCCAATATTCTAAAATAACTGAAAAAACTCATGGAATCCACTGGTGGGGTAAGAGCTGGGGGAAAAAGAAAGATTTGAAGAAGCTGTATTTTCTTGAATTCAAGCATTTTAAAGGAATGAAAAAAATATTGGTGAACATTCTTATTTATACAGGAGTATTGAAATTTATCAAAGAATGGAAAATATTGAAGATAGCTAATAAAAAAATCAATTTTTAGAGGAATGAAAAATGAATAGATTAAAAAATTTACTAGAAGATAAACTGGTAAGAAATTTTCTAAATATATTCAGTGGAGATGCTATTGGATCAGTACTTTCTATCATATCTATATCTTTTGTAACAAAGGGTATAGGAATGGAAAAATATGGATTTATAGTTCTGATACAAGGGATAGCTTCACTGGTAGATGGAATATTTAATTTCCAGTCATGGCAGGGATTTATTAAATTTTTTCCAGAAACGAAGGGAAAAGATGATCAGGTAAAAAAGCTTATAAAATTCAGTTATATTTTAGATATAGTCACTGCTGTAATTGCTTTTATTATACTAAATTCAGCAGGTATGCTGATAAAGAAAATATATAATTTTACTCCTCAGGAAATGTTTCTGCTGACAATGTTTTCTCTGTATATAATTTTTAATATTCAAGGAACTCCTATTGGAATATTGAGAAGCTTTGACAGATTTGATATGCTGAGAAATCAAAGGGTAGTGACTTCTGTATATAATTTTATTATGCTGGGAGTAGGTTTTTATTTTAAGCTGGATCTTTTTTATTTTGTCTTTGTATATCTTTCGTCAAATGTTTTAAATGGAATACTGATAAATATTTTTGCAATGGTGATATTGAAAAAAAGAGGGCTTCTTGGATTTATTTTTGAAAAATCTGCTTTTAATAAAGAATTTTTTAAATTTACATGTCTTACTAATATAAATTCAAGCTTGGATATACCAGTGCAGTATTTTGATAATCTTTTAATAGGGAAGATGCTGTCATTAGAGCAGTTGGGAATATACAAGATATGCAAAACTGTAGCTATTGTCCTTGATAAAATAGGAACACCTATCTATCAGACATTGTATCCATATTTCTGTGAAACAATTGCAAGAAAAGATGTTAAGGAAGTATTTAGAAAATTTTTGAAGGTGTCGGTTCTTCTTTTAGGAGTCTGTACTGTAATGGTTGTAGGACTGAATGTAGTGGGATTCTATCTTTTTGCTCAGTTCTTTAGTGAGCTGGTATTGAAATACAAGTTTGAAATAAATTTATATATTATAATGAAATCTTTGGGAACAGTATTTATAGCTGTGCATCCTCTTTTCCTTTCATTAGGATATATAAAAGTAGAGACAAGAATAATTTTTGCAGCTAATCTGATATATATGGTAGTTCTGTTCCCTATGATAAAGAATTATGGGTTAAGCGGGGTAATAGCAGCCTATGGAGTACAGGTAGTGCTTATTGTAGGAATGAAAATGTGGTACATTCTTACTAAGAGAGAAAAAATGTCTTTTGAAAATCAGAATCAAGATATTAATAATGATTATTAAGAGTGAAAAAAGGATTAGTTCAAATAAAATTTAAGGATAAAAATGATTTTTTTAGTTATACCTTAGCGAAAATTAGAGATAATGTCGTTATTAATGAAGTGAAGCGCCTCGTCAAAATCGGTACTGTTTGAGTAAAACGAGTTTCCAGTAATTAAGCAATTAGAATTTTAACTGCTATAATTACTGAGATGCAACAGTTGAACTGTTGTAATCCTTCAACTATTTTTTTATGTTTTACGAACAAAATTAATAGACTATATATCTACTGTAGCTAAGGTATAACTTAAAAAAAGTTAAAAAATCAGAAAAAATCTTAAAATTATATCTCCACTAAGTTTTATTGGCTAAGCTATAATCTACAAGATTTGAAAAATCAGAAAATTATTTTAGTGAAAAAGGAAGAGTAACATGCACAATAGTTCCTTTCCCAAGCTCGCTTTTTATTTCCAAATCTCCATTCAATACCTCTATTATATTTTTAACTATAGGCATTCCCAATCCATGACTTCCCATATTTCTGCTTCTAGCTTTATCCACTCTAAAAAATCTATCAAAAATATGTTCAAGATTTTCTTTACTTATTCCCATTCCATGATCTTCAATAATAACTGTAATATTTTTACTATGTACAATAGAAATGTCAATAGGATTATCCAGTCCATATTTAACAGCATTTTCTATAAGGTTAAGGAAAAGCTGTTTTACAAGATCAGAATCAGAATATATAACTGCATCTTGAGGAGTAAAATTTATTTTCTGTTTTGGATAAGCTACTTTAAGATGTCCGATTATTTCTTCTAAAACACTTGATACATATATTTTTCTGCAATCAAGGCTATCTTTATTATCTTTAGCCAGAAATAAAAGTTTTGTAACTAATGCACTCATATTTTTTGTCTCATCTTCAATAGAATCCAACGATTCCATTAGTATATTTTTATCAGAAGCACCCCATCTTTTAATTAAATCTACATATCCCCCAATTATAAATATAGGAGTTTTTAATTCGTGAGAAGCACTGTTGACAAAATCTATCTGAGCATCAGTCTGTTTCTTTAATCTTCCAAGCATATTTTTGTATGACTGAATAATAGAGATAAATTCAATAAAATTATTCTCTGTTTTCACATCAGTATCAAGGGAGTCCAGATTTATTTTATTTGTTATTTCCTGAATATTTCTTAAAGGTGGAATAAATTTATTATAGAATTTTTTTGATATGTATACTCCTATAATTAAAGTCAAAATTACCCACAAACCAGCTATACCAATAGATCTGAAAAATATGAGTTTATCTCCTTTGAGATCTTTTATTATTCTAAGTTCAATAGGATCAATACCATCAATATAAATAGTTCTGTGAAGTACTTGGTAATCATAAAAACCTATATTTTGTATCTCATCATTATTTTCTAATTGAAGCTCTTTAGGATAAGTATCGCTATTAGAATATATTTTTCCATGATAATTAAAAATAACAAAAACATTATCTATTTTAGGACATTCTTCTAATGCACCTTTAAATAAAGAATCAATAGATATATTTTTTTCTAATTTTTCACTAAATTCATTTAATTCATAATCAATAAATATATTTGTTGTTGTTATATCAGCACTGGAAACTTTTATCATATATGAAGCAAAGATATATAAAAGTCCAAGACATGAAAAAGAGAATATAAAAATAAGAATATAGTAGCTTTTCTGAAGTTCATCTGATAATTTTTTCATTCTTAACCTCTCTTGTCACTTTCTTTTTTTAATACATACCCAAAACCTCTTACTGTATGAATAAATTTATTTTCATCATAATCAATTTTTTTTCTTAGTGCATTGATATAGACATCCACTATTTTCTCTTCTCCCATATAGTCATATCCCCACACTTCATTGAGTATTTTTTCTCTTGATACAACCAGTTCTTTGTTTAACAGAAGATAATAAAAAAGATTGTACTCTGTTTTTGTAAGAGAAATTTCTTTTTCATCTTTGTATAAAATATTTGTTTTAAGATTTAATTTTAAAATATCATAATATAAAAAGTCTGTATTGCTGAAATTGCTCTTATTTCTCAATGCTACTCTTATTCTGGCAAAAAGCTCTTCTATTTCAAAAGGTTTAGTAAGATAATCATCAGCTCCCATATCTAAAAGTTCTACTTTGTTAAGAATCTGATCCTTTGCAGTGAGAACTATAATTGGAATATTGGAGGTTTTTCTTATTATTTTGCACACTTCCTCTCCAGAAAGCTTCGGCATCATAAGATCAAGCAGAATAAGATCATAAAAATTACTTTTAAATTTTTCTACTCCCTCTTCTCCATCCTGAGCAGTATCAACAGAATACTTTTCATGTTCTAATTCTAACTGCAAGTATCTTCTTATTTTTTTTTCATCTTCTATTATTAAAATATTTTTCAATGTTATGCACCTCACTTATAACTCTTAGATACATTTTATCACTAAAAAGTTAATATTAAGTAAAAAAGTATTAAAAAAATAATTATTTATTTTAACCAGATTTTTACCTTTTGATTTTATTATTGAGTTGAGCAAAGAAGCAAGGAGGAATTAAAAGTGGAAAGAGTTTCAGTTATTGCCCCTGTATATAACGAAAAAGAAAATATAAAAAGATTTATAGAAAAGGTAGAGAGAGCCTTGAAAAAAAGATTCGATTCTTATGAAATTATTTTAATTGATGATGGAAGTACAGATGGGAGCAAAGAGATATTAGACAAAGAAGCAGAAAGAAACGGGCATGTAAAAGTATACCATTTTACAAAAAATAATGGACAGACTGCGGCACTGGCAGCAGGATTTAAAGTGTGCACTGGAGAATTTGTAGTAACTATGGATTCAGATCTTCAGACTGACCCTGAGGACATATATGTGCTATTTGCATATATTAATGAGTATGACATGGTAAATGGAAGAAGAACTACAAGAGAGGATGGAATAAAGAAAAAAATATCATCACTTATTGGAAATGGAGTAAGAAATTTAATAACAGGAGATGATATAAGAGATACTGGCTGTCCTCTTAAATTATTTAAAAAAGAGGTTGTAGATAGTTTTTATCTTTATGAGGGAATGCACAGATTTCTTCCTACGCTCTCTAAAATAAATGGATTTAAAGTAATAGAAGTACCAGTGAGACACTACGACAGAGAATATGGCCAATCAAAATATGGAGTTTTCAACAGATTGTTTAAAGGATTGAAAGACGCCTTTGCAGTCAGATGGATGAAAAAAAGAAAACTTTCATATGTAATTGAAAAAGGAGAATAAAATGAATAGATTTTTAAATTGGGATTTCTTTGTAATTGTAGGAATGATAGGACAGGTATTCTTTTCAATGAGGTTCATTGTGCAATGGATAGCCAGTGAGAAAGCAGGAAAAAGTGTGATTCCATTTTCTTTCTGGATATTCAGTCTGGGAGGAAGTTCACTTTTGCTGGTCTATGCAATATATAGAAAAGACCCTGTATTTATTCTTGGTCAGGCACCAAATCTGCTTATTTATTCAAGGAACATATATTTAATAAAGAAAAAAAGGAGTTAAAATGTCAAAAGAAGACAGAAAGTATATATTGATTATTTTTTTCCTGTCAATCGTGTCTTTTTTTTCAAATTTATGGGTAAAAAGTGCAGATTTGATGGAAGCAAGAAATTTCATAACAGCCAGAGAAATGGTACAAAGCGGAAACTGGCTGATACCTACACTGAATGGAAATTTAAGATTTGAAAAACCTCCATTTCCAACATGGATAACAGCTGGAATGATGAAAATATTTCACAATACAACAGATGAATATTTACTTAGAATACCAGTAGCAGTGATTTCTGTAATGCTGATTTTCCTTATTTATTATCTTGTAAAGCTGCTTACAGAAAAAAGTTTTTACAGTTTTATAACGTCTTTTGTTGCTCTTTCTACTTTTATGATAATCAAAGCAGGAAATGAAAACAGTTGGGATATGTACTGTTATGTCTTTGCTTTTGGAGCGGTAGTTTTTCTGGTATCAGGAATGAAAAAAGAAAGGATGCGAGATTTTATTATAAGCGGGATATTCTTAGCTGCTTCGGTATTGAGCAAAGGACCAGTGGCACTGTATGGAATGATTCTTTCATTCTTTATTGCTTATGGATATGTTTATGGAATAGAAAAGTATAGAAGAAACTGGAAAGGAATCCTCATTACATTTGGAACTGGGCTTGTTCTTTCTGGGATATGGCCAGTTTTGATGCTGCTGAATTATAGAGATATATTTTTAGGGATAATGGAAAAAGAAAAAGATACATGGACTTCAAAACATACTCAGGGAATATTATTCTATTTAGATTACTTTGTATATATGGGAATATGGATGTTTTTTTCAGTATTTGGAATAATAAAAAAATGGAGCAGAGAGAGAACTGAAGATAAAAAGTTTTTTGAATTTGCATTTGTGTGGAATTTATTGGTATTGATACTTTTGTCATTGATAAAAATGAAAAAGAAGAGATATGGAATCCCGCTCTATATGACTTCAAGTTTAATGGTGGGATCTATATGCAGCTACTATTATCACAAAGGATGGAATGAACTAAAAAAATCTGACAAAATACTTTTTAATATTCAAAGTGCTTTTCTATGGATAGTATCTTTAGGGATTCCAGTGCTTCTCTTTGTAGGGGGTTATTTAAGAAAGAATATTTCTCTTGGATATATACTTCTTGTATTGACAGTTTTGATACCGTTTTATTGCTGGATGTATCTTGGAAAGGAAAGGCACACTAGAATAAAGAGCATTATACTGGGAAGCGGAATACTCATGCTCATAGCAAATAATAGTACTAACTGGTTTATTGAAAGAGACTTGAGAGAAAAAAACGATAAGAGCATTCCAAAAATAAGAATGGCAAAGAAGATGCCTATTAAATGGGATGTTTATTCAGAAGATTTTGAAATAGAAGATGTATGGAATATAGGAAAAAGTATAAAGAGACTTGATGATAAAACAATACTGAAAGATGAGTTTGTTCTTTTAGAAAATCATGAATTAGATAGAGAAAGATTTAAGGATTATTTTGTAGTAGATGAGAAAACATTCACCAGAGGGAAAGATGATAATGCAAAATTATTCTATTTGGAAAAATTGGAGGATGAAGATGAAAATATTAGTAACAGGAGCAGCAGGATTCATAGGGTCGCATTTAATAGAGGAGCTGTTGAAAGAGAAACACAAAGTGAGAGTTATAGATAATTTCAACGAATATTATTCTTTGGATATAAAATGCAGAAATGTATTAGAGTCTGTCAATAAGAGAGAAAAGTTACCCTCTATATTAAAATTAAAAGACAGAGAGGAGAAAATTGCCCAGCTTGTAAAAGAGACTGCAAGTGAAGAGTACAAACTTTATTATTCAGATATAAGAGATAATGAAAAGATAGAAGAGATATTTGAAAAAGAAAAACCTGATTTTGTAATTAATCTGGCAGGGCTGGGAGGAGTAAGACCATCTCTGGAAAAACCTCTGGAATATGAAGCAGTTAATGTAAGAGGAACAATGAATCTTTTAGAAAGCTGTAAAAATCTGGGAATAAAAAAATTCATACAAGCTTCATCATCATCAGTATATGGAAATAATAAAAAAGCACCTTTTAAAGAAACTGACATTGTAGATTTTGCAATATCTCCCTATGCAGCTACTAAAAAAAGCTGTGAAGTAATGGGGCATGTATATCATAAACTTTATGGAATAGATATGTTTCAATTAAGATTTTTTACAGTATATGGAGAGAGGCAAAGACCAGATCTTGCCATATACAAGTTTACTAAAATGATAATGGAAGGTAGAGAGATTCCTTTTTATGGAGAAGGGAATACATTCAGAGATTACACATACATAAAAGACATTGTTCAAGGGATAAAAAAATCTATTGATTATTTGGAAAACAATTCTAATATATATGAAATATTAAACCTTGGAGAATCTAATACAGTATCTTTGAAAGAGATGGTGACAACTATAGAGAATGTACTTGAAATAAAAGCAAAGATAAATAAACTTCCTATACAGATGGGGGATGTGGATAAGACTTATGCTGATATAAGAAAAGCAAGGGAATTGATAGGATATAATCCAACAACAGAGTTTGAAGATGGAATAAGAAAATTTGTAAAATGGTTTAAAGAGAATAATTAGAGAGCAAAGGAGAGAACTATGAATATTGCAGTTATAGGGACAGGATATGTTGGGCTTGTTCAAGGGGTAATAATGGCAGAATTTGGAGCTAAGGTTGTATGTATGGATATAGATGAAAAAAAGATAGAATCTTTGAAAGAAGGAAAAGTACCTATTTATGAGCCGGGGCTTCAAGAACTTTTAGTAAAAAATATAAAAGGAAAAAGAATTGAATTTACAACAGACATTGAATATGCAGTAGAAAAATCTGAAGTTATATTTATAGCAGTGGGAACACCTCCAGCATTGGACGGTTCAGCAGATCTTCATTATGTATTAGATGTGGCATCATCCATTGGAAAATATATAAATGATTATAAAGTCATAGTGGATAAATCTACAGTACCAGTAGGAACAGGAAAAAAAGTGAGGGAAGCTATTCAGAAAGAACTTGATGAGAGAAGAGAGAATATAGAATTTGATATTGTTTCCAATCCTGAATTTTTGAGAGAAGGAAAGGCTGTTGGAGATTGTTTGAGACCAGACAGAATAGTGATAGGATATGAAACTGAAAAAGCAAAAGAGATAATGAAAAAAGTATATGATGTACTCTTTATAAATGAAACTCCCTTTATGTTTACTAATATAGAGACAGCAGAGATGATAAAGTATGCATCAAATGCTTTTCTTGCAGTGAAAATTTCATTTATTAATGAGATAGCTCTCTTATCTGAAAAAGTAGGTTCTAATTCACAGGAGATAGCAAGGGCAATGGGAATGGATGGAAGGATATCACCAAAATTTTTGCATTGCGGTCCTGGGTATGGAGGTTCTTGTTTTCCCAAAGATACAAAGGCTATAGTGGATATAGCTCAAAAATATGGAGAGGATATGTTTATAATAAAAGCAGCCATTGAAGCAAATGAAAAACAGAAGAAAAAGATGGTAGAAAAAATAATCAGTAAAATGGATGGAGTAAATGGAAAGGTAGTAGGAATACTGGGACTTTCTTTTAAACCAGATACAGATGATATGAGAGATGCTCCAAGTATAGATATAATAAGAGGGCTTGTAAATAATGGAGCAAAGATTCATGCTTACTGTCCAGAAGGAACAAAGGAAGCAAGATGGAGACTGGCTGATATAGAAAAAAATATAATTTATTGTGCTGATGAATATTCAGTAGCTAATGATGTAGATGGAATTGTACTGCTCACAGAATGGAATCAGTTTAGAGGAATGAATCTGGATAATATAAGAAACAGAATGAAGGATAACTTCTATTTTGATATGAGGAATGTTTATACTAAAGATAAAAAAGTAAGGGAAATTTTTAAATACTATCCGATAGGGCAGAATTAATAAAAAAAGCGAAGCAAACCCAAAAGGAAAGCTTCGTTATTTTTTATTAATTAAATTTAAAGAAATAGTTCCATTTCATTATCATTTTCTTTGAAGCCTAAAGATTTGTATATCTCTTTTCCAGCTTCACTGGAATTTAGCCACAGCTTTTTTATAGCTGAGTTTTTTGAAAAGGCTATTATCTCAGTTATGAGTTTTGAAGCAGCTCCTTTATTTCTAAATTCAGGAAGAGTGTACACATTTAATATATAACCTTCAAGCCCGACAGGATTTTGAAAATATGGTATTCTGCAAAAGATGCACATAGAAGCTACAGCAGCTATACTGCCATCTATTTCAGCAAACCAGCAGAACAAATCTTTATCTATATGGTTTGTATAATAGTTTCCAGTTTCTTTGATCAACTCTTCAATTTCACTATTTTCATCTATCTCTCCAAGCTCTTTAAATAAGGAAACTCTCATCTTAATGAAGTTTTCCTTATCATTTATGCTGCTTTTATATATTTCCATAAGCTCTCCTTATGAGGTAAAAATTATTTAGTGATAATTTTTTTATCTACCTTGTTTATATCTTTAACACCTGTTAAAATCATAGCTTGTGTAAGCTGTCCTTTTAGTGTATCAAATATAGTTTTAACTCCTTCTTGTCTTCCGCCAATAGATCCCCAAGTAAGAGGTCTTCCAACAAGAACACCTTTAGCACCAAGAGCTATGTATTTAAGGATATCTACACCTTCTCTTACAGAACCATCAACAAGTACATTGATTTTATCTCCAACAGCTTTTACTATATCTTCCACTACATCACAAGGAGCAAGTGTTTCATTAAGCACTCTTCCTCCATGGTTAGAAACAACAATAGTATCTACTCCAGCTTTCACACAAAGTTCAGCTTCATCTACACTAAGAATACCTTTTATCATAAATGGAAGTTTAGTTGAAGCAGCAAGTTCTTTTATTTCTTCGAAAGATTTTGGTCCTACAGGCTGTCCAAAAAGCTTCATAGTTATAAGTCCAGCTCCATCAACGTCTACACCTACAGCAACAGCTCCAGCTTCTTCAGCTAATCTTATTCTTTTGATTATTTCTTCATTGCTTCTAGGTTTGATAACAGCTACACCCATACCGCCATTAGCTTTTATTGCTTCTAATCCAGCAAGATAACAGCTGGCATCTCCTGTATCTCCAATCATTCCAATAGTACCAGCGTCAATAGCTCCTCCTATTACATCAAGGCAGTATTCTTCTTCTGTAACTCCTCCTCCCATGTTAAATTTAGTTCCAGTTATAGGAGCTCCAAGACATGGAAATGAAAGTTCTTTTCCCCAAAGATTAGTAGTTAAAATCGGATCAGTTGCGTCATGAATTGTTCTCATTACGACTTTTATATTTTTCAATTTTAAATATGAAGTTTTGAAAGATTCTCCTGTTCCAGTTCCACCCATTCCTGGTACTTTCCCGGAACACCAAACACCATCACAAATTTTGCATAAATTACAAAAACCTTTCATTTTTTCTCTTGCATTTTCCTTAATAGTTTTAATATCCATACTAAAACCCCCTTATAATTCTAAATTTCCACTACAATCCTATCTTATACCATCCTGGCTTTATTGTCAATTAGATATGCAAATTTTCATTTTTTTGAAATCCACACAAATAAAAGATATTGACAAAAAGTGTAAAATAAAGTAGTCTATTGATAATAAGAATAAATTTTTTATACAATTAATTTTTAGATAAGAGGGTGGAAAGAAACATGGCAAGTAAAACTGTTGAAATCAAAAATGAAACTGGACTACACACTAGACCAGGAAATGAATTTGTAAGTTTAGCTAAAACATTTTCTTCTCAAATTGAAGTAGAAAATGAAGCAGGAAAAAGAGTTAAGGGAACTTCATTATTAAAATTACTTTCATTAGGAGTTAAAAAAGGTACTAAAATAACTGTACATGCTGAAGGAGATGACGCTGATACAGCTGTAGAACAATTAGCTCACCTTCTTGAAAATTTAAAAGACTAGGTTTAATGGAAGGTACTGTATAAGTGCCTTCTATTTTTTTGACTAATTGTAATTATTGATAAAATGAATGAAGAAAGGGAAAAAAGTATGAGTAGACAAATAAAGGGTATTGATGCATCACCTGGTATTGCAATAGGAAAAATATTTTTATATCAGGAAAAAGAACTTGTTATTGAAGAAGGAAAAAATTCTAATCCAGAGAAAGAAAAAGAAAAACTGTTAGCTGGAAGAGAAAAGTCAAAAGAGCAACTATTAGTAATAAGAGATAAAACTGCAAAGAAACTTGGAGAAGACAAAGCTGCAATATTTGATGGACACATTACGCTTCTAGAGGATGAAGATCTTTTTGATGAAGTAACTGAAATCATAGAAGATGAAGGAATAAATGCTGAAGCAGCACTTCAAAGAGGAATAGATGATTATTGTGAAATGCTGTCTAACTTAGAAGATGAATATTTAAGAGAGAGAGCAGCAGACCTTAGAGATATTGGAAAAAGATGGCTTTACAACACAGCAGGAATGGAAATCTTAGATTTGAGTTCACTTCCTCCTAATACAGTTGTAGCAGCAAAAGACCTTACTCCATCTGATACAGCTCAGATAGATTTGAATAATGTAGTGGCATTTATCACTGAAATTGGAGGTAAAACTGCACACTCGTCTATCATGGCTAGATCATTAGAACTGCCAGCAGTTGTAGGGACAGGAAATATATGTTCTGTTGTAAAAAATGGAGAAACTGTAATAGTTGATGCATTAAAAGGAGATATAATACTTGATCCTTCAGCAGAAGAAATAGCAAAATATGAAGCTAAAAAAGTAGAATATTTTGAGGAAAAAGAACTTTTAAAACAATTAAAAGATAAAGAAGCTATATCGAAAGATGGTATAAAAGTAGGAGCTTGGGCTAATATAGGTTCTCCTAAAGATGTAGATGGAGTACTTAGAAACGGTGGAACAGGAATTGGACTGTACAGAACTGAGTTCTTATTCATGAATAATGACAGATTCCCAACAGAAGAGGAGCAGTTTGAAGCATACAAAGCTGTTGCTGAAAAAATGGAAGGGAAACCAGTTACAATTAGAACTATGGATATAGGTGGAGATAAATCTCTTCCATATATGCAGCTTCCAAAAGAAGAAAACCCATTCTTAGGATGGAGAGCTATAAGAGTATGTCTGGACAGACCTGAAATTCTTAAAACTCAATTCAGAGCATTATTAAGAGCGTCAGCTTTTGGACATATCAAAATCATGCTTCCTATGATAATGGACATAACAGAAATCAGAAGATCAAAAGTTATCCTTGAAGAATGTAAAGCTGAATTAATAGCTGAAGGTGCTAAGTTTGATGAAAATATAGCTTTAGGAATAATGGTAGAAACTCCTGCTGTTGCTTTCAGAGCTAGAAACTTTGCTGAAGAGGTAGACTTCTTCTCAATAGGAACTAACGACTTGACACAATATACACTGGCAGTAGATAGAGGAAATGAAAATATTTCTCACTTGTACGATACATACAATCCAACTGTATTAGAAGCTATAAGACTTTCAATAAAAGGTGCTCATGAAGCTGGAATATCTATTTCTATGTGTGGAGAATTTGCTGGAGATGAAAAAGCAACTGCCCTTCTATTTGGAATGGGACTTGATTCATTCTCAATGTCAGCTATATCTGTACCAAGAATTAAGAAAAATATAATGTCTTTAGATAAGAAAAAATGTGAGGCTCTTGTAGAAGAGGTAATGGCATTAAATACATCTGAAGAGATTTTAGAAGTTATTAAAAAGTTTAATAAAGAAAACTTAAAATAATTTATATAAAATAAAATGTGGGTGACCCATAAGCAGGAATATAATTTTAAAACTTTTCCAGTAGAAATATTTGTTATTAATTTTGCTCATAAAACTAAAAATAGTAAACTCACTTCGTTCAAACATACTATTTTTTACGTTTTACTTACTTCATTAATTACACAAATATCTCTAATTTCCAAAGTTCTAAAATTTAACTTAGCTTTTAGTCATCCACATTTGTTATTTAGAAGTAGAATTATTTTGTTTTAATAGCCATAAGCCAATAATGATTATTATTCCAATCAAAAGTACCAGACTCAGTCATTCCAACTTTTTTTGTATGAGCAGCATAAGAACGTGGATTAATTTGATTGATAAATGTAACCATATAAGGAAAATGGTCAGCCATACTTTCAAGAGAAAGGGCAAAAAGTTTTTCAAATATACCTGTACCACGATATTCCTTATCGATACACACAGGACCATATTGATAAGAATTTTCAACTGTCAATATCTCTCCATCCAGCTTAAATTCTTCAAGATGTTCAATCATATGTGTAAATAACGGCCAAGGCTGCCAGAATTTCCAACTTCCTGCAAGAGCAAATCCTACAATCTTATCACCATCAGCTGCCACTGTAATTCCTTTTTCAGTTTCCATCAAGTTGTATAATTGTTCTTTAGTAATGTTAGTGGTTACAAATCCATTTTTCTTTTCTTCTTCTGGAATTGTATTCACGTGATTAGCTTTCAGTAAATCTAACAAACCATCTAAATCATTAGGTAGAGCATAACGAATTTCCATTTAAAATTACCTCCATTTAATAAAAATATCAAATTCCAAGTAAAATATCTGATTTTATATTTTATGTAAATTTTTAAATTGAGAAACAATTGTATCAACTAAAATTCCTCCGCTTTCCTTTCTAAGTGAAGAAACCCTTCCATGATAGATATAGTAAATAAGGTATGACCAGACTACTTCATATCCCCCTTTGAGAAATTCTTCATAAGTGGGAAAATAACCACTGCATCCATTGGTATATCCACCAAGATATATTTGGTTGTTTTTAGTTTTTTCTGCAACATCTAAAGCTAGTTCACACATTATTTCCTCTGAAATACCACAAAGACAGCCATTATTTAAAATAAAGTACTGTATTTCAATGTCTGTATGCTGTTCAGTAATTTTGCTGTTATTTAGTTTTTTTACTTCTTCTAACCAGCTGCTTCCATCTATTCCAGCTTTTTCTTTTGCTTCTATGAGTATTTCATTAGCTTTTTCAAGAGAAGGAACATCAGAATAAAATCTCTTTATTTCAGAAAACATCTTCATTCTATATACTTCTTCTGGAACAATAGAGTGGATAATTTTATCAATACCATCATATAATTCATAGGCAGTTTTATTTATCATTTCTATTGCTTCAGCAGGAGGAGTATTTTTATCTGTTTGTATTAAAGATGCCTCATATGAATGAATTTCAAGAAAATCACTATTTTTCTGTCTATATAGAGGTCGAACATTTCCAGAAGCTCCTTGAGTTATCATAATATTACAATTATATTTTTCTTTTAAAAATTTTCTTATGGCTCCAAAATAGTCAGCAGAAATAAAATAATTATCACTGCTTAAAATATTTGCATGAGCTGTAACTCTTAAAAGGATAAGTTTTATATCTCCACTTTTAGAATCGCTTATTTTTAATATTCCAGCTCTTTTATCTAAAGATTTATTTTCAGATCTTCTATTCTCTCCTATATTTGTTTCAAAACTTCCCCAGGCTGCTTTTACACCATTCATATTAGCAGCTGCTTCATTTACAGCTTCAAGAGTTTTACAACAGATAAAATCAAAATAAGAGCGTTCTATCCCATTGTTTGGAGCTGAATGTGTGTGTGAAAAGCATATCATTATTTTATCTCTTGTAATTTTTAGAACTTTTCCAATAGTATCTCTGAGATAGTTAGAATCTTCTATAGTAAATCCGATACTGTCTATAGTGATGATACATGAATATTCATTATCAAAACTAAACAGTGCACATTGAGTATAAAGTCTGTCTAAAATTCCTTTAGACAAATTATCTGCTCTGTAAAAACCTACCATTGTTATGGGATAATCAGGAGTAATATCCCTTTCTCCATATCCTGTTTTCATTTGAAATCACCCCATTTTTTATGTTTTTCTTTTTTCACAGGGATGTATATGTATTTTCCTTGAGCATATTTTTGAAGCTCTTCTATTAAATGATCTGGTAATATTATATCTGCATTTATATATTTCATTCTGGTTTCACTCCTTAGTTTTTTATTTCTAAGTTGCAGAACCAGTTTATCCAGTAAAGTTTTTCTCTATGCAAATACCACTGGAAGCACTGACTCTGCATAGAGTAAAACAATATTTCTTCTTTCTGTTTTCATTATTTTCACCACCCCTTATTATTAATGGTTATTCCTGTTTCTATTATATTTTAAAATTATAAGTCAGGCAAGGAAAATAAAAAAAACGCTTCTTAAAACAAGAAGCGTTAAATACAAATGGTGCCTAGAAATGGATTCGAACCATCGACCGTACGGGTATGAACCGTATGCTCTAGCCAACTGAGCTATCTAGGCATGGTGGAGATAAGCGGGATCGAACCGCTGACCTACGCAGTGCAAGTGCGTCGCTCTCCCAACTGAGCTATATCCCCAGTGTTCTGGAGCGGGAAACGAGGGTCGAACTCGCGACATTCAGCTTGGAAGGCTGACGCTCTACCAACTGAGCTATTCCCGCTTGACACAAGAATTATAATATCATAAAAGATATTTTATGTCAATAATTTTTTTGATATTTTTTAGTTTTATAATTATTAAATTAAGCTTCAGCCCTTCTGGGTTTGAACAAATAATTTGACTGATTATTTCATTTTCTTAGATGCTCTGAATCTCACTGTTTTCTTTGGATATATTTCCATTTGTTCTCTTGTTACTGGATTAGATACTACTCTTGGCTGTCTTATGAGTATTTCAAATGCTCCTCTTTTTGGAAACCTCACTTCGCTGTCTATAGCTATTGCTTCTTTCACTGTTTCAAGAAACTCATTTATTTCCTCCACTGCTTTCTTTACTGTGAGATTATTTGATGAATGCCTTTTTTTATATACCTTTGCCAGTTCTCTTTTATTCATTGACATCACCCTCAGCTATTTTTATAAGGCCTTTACCTGCCCTGAATTTTATTACTTCTTTAGGCTCTGTATAAGCTGATTCTTTCCACATGGGCACCATTATTTTTCTAGATTTCATTTTTCTTTTTTCAAATACTCCCCAATCTTGAAATACTACTTTTCCATCTTCATTTAAAGCTTCAAACAGTACATCCCAGAATAAGTCTATCTTTTCTCTTACTTCTTTATGGCTTTTAGAATTATTTCTCTTCTTATAAAATCTTATAAATTCCCCTTCTGTCATATCTTCCCCTTTATTATATTTAAGCAAAAGACTGGCTACATCAGCCAGCCTTTCACTATTAATTAATCTATTTAATTAAAATTTGTAACCTAAACCTGCTCCTACTATCCATTCACCTTTAGTTCTGTTTTTACCAGAACCATTGTGCGAGTCTCTCTCTACTGAATAAGTTCCCTTTACATCAAAGATTACTCCATTTTCCAGTTCAAGTGCATATTTAGCATTCAATCCAATACTATGTTCATTTTTATGAGCTACTAAGATATCAAAATCTGATCCACCTTTAAATCTTCCTGTGATATGTTCCTCATCAGCTCCATCAAGTATCTTAGTATAGCTAACTCCTGCTGAAAGTGTGCTTTTACCTTTTTCATGAGGAATTACTTTCTTCAAGTCTACTCCCACTTTTCCAACTGTATAGTCAAATGATTTTGAATCAGTTTCTATAGCTAGAGTTTTATTTCCTTCATTAGCTCCATCTTGGTCTATGTATGTATATGATAGAGTTGTGTAAGGCTCTAAGAATAAGTTGTTTCCAATATTGTGAGAATATCTTCCATTTAAGTAAATATCGTATGTTATATCATTGTAATTGTCAGAATATTTCATCACTGATTCTGCTGAATCAGAAGTTACTTTGTTTACTGCCAGTCTATCAGCATCATAGTCTCCATACTGGAATCCTGCTCCTACTGTTACTTTTAGATTTCCAATATATTTTTTTGCATAAGCTCCAAGATACAATGCACTTCCATCTACTTTTGAACCATTAGATAAATCAGATTTTAATTTATTTCCTCCAATTACTACACCAGAAGTAAGTGTGTCAGATACTCCATACTCACCTAACATATATGCTCCAGTTATCTTAGTATCTGCATCCATGTCAGAGCTTCCTATATCAGTTGTGTAATATCCTTTTCCATAGTATGTATCTTTAGTTCCACCATCTATGTGAGTAAGTCCACCATATATCATCCATTTATCTTTTTCTGGTCTGAAAATATTATCAACAACTATGTCTCTAAACATTCCTGCTGATTTTCTTGAAAGCTCACTTGAATATGAGTAAGGACTTCCTGTATAGATATTATTTAAATAATCTAAGAATAAGACTAATCCCTCATCATCTACATTAAAGTTTCCTAGTAAATCCTCAACAGATATAATACTATGATATATTTTATTCAATTTTTCATATCTTAAATTAGGTGAATATGGAAGATTGACTCTGGCTGTAATTTCTAGATCATTAGTTCCTGTTCCTCTTTTTACAGAATGAAGTACTGATGTTGTTTCTAAAGTTACGTCTCTTTGATAGTCAGCTTCATGTCCTGTCTTTAAACTGTCATCTAACTCAAGACCTCCAAAAGATACTGTAGCAGTATTTCCAACACCATTCAGTGCCAAAAGAAGCTTTCCTCCATCTTCTGACTTTATTGTTCCAGTATCAGTATTTGATGATAGTGCATGGGAATTACTATTTGCTCCATCTATTCTTAAAGTAAGTACTCCATTTTTACCTATTGTTAAATCATTTACTCCTGTTACTTCTAAACCTTTTGCTGTTCCATCATCAGCCTTAACAGTTTTTTCATAGAATGTAACCTTTGAGTTTATATTTATACTTTCAAAACCAGATATATCATAGAAAACTCTTGTTTCTTCTTTGCTTGGAGAATCTGCTGTACCAAAGTTAAGAGTATTATTTTCAGTAGCAAAAGTAGTTATAGGAACAGAGGGAGCAGAAGTAGTGACTTTTCCTCCATTAAGAGTTCCATTGATTATAGCTCCACTACCTATTGTCAGCGTATCATTTCCTTCTCCCATAACTATATTTCCGTTGCTTATTGCACCACTTTCTATAATCAGCGTATCATTGTCTTTTCCTGTAGTTATACTTCCATTTACTATTGTATCAGTTTTTAGAGTTATACTGTTTTTTCCATCCCCCATATCTATATCGCCATTGACTATAGTATTTTGAGAGCCTGTTGTTTTATCTGAATATTCTACCTTTCCAGATTGAAGTATAAGAGTATCTGCTCCCTCGCTTCCTTGTATAGCAACTGTTCCACTTTCTATTCCACCATTTACTATTGTTCCAGATAGAGTAAGATTCTTTTGGTTTGCATCTTTAAATATAACCGCATTTCCATAAGCATTGATTATAGAGCCTTTTACTTCTCTGTTCACTTCTGCTCCTGAAATTTCTAATGTATTATCCATTCCATTCAGTATAGAATTATCATATTCTGTTTCATTTTCTGATAAAAATTCAAAACTTTTTGTTCCAGTTCCTGTTGTTATTTCTTTTAGTGGTGTTCCTCCTGATGCTGAATCATCAATTATTTCAGCATTTTTTATAGTTAATTTTCTTTTTATTTCAGTATCTTTAGCTATTCCATTCTCAACTGTTCTTTTATATCCTACTATTATTTCATCTGGAGGTGTATCAGTTCCTACTGTTACTTCCGCTCCATCATTTTTTATTGTAAGTCCATAATTCTTTAATGTCTTTCCTGATACATCAAATACATCATTATTTGCTCCATTTACAAGTATTCCATAGTTGATAGTACTTTCAATTTCTCCCTCAACATCTGTTCCAGCCTCTTTTTTTATAGCATTAGTTTTCCCATAAATAACTCCTGTATTTACTATTTTATCAATGAAACCACCTTTGTCATCAGTTGGACCAGCTGCAATTCCATAAGTTTCTGCTGAAATTGCCCCATTATTTACTATATTTCCTATCTTCCCTCTATTAGTAGCAGCAGCTCCACTAGTTGATCTTATTCCTATTTTGTTTGATATAATCAACCCATTGCTTATTAAATTTCCTACTCTTCCTGAATACTGTGTTTTTATTCCTGAACTGGCATCAGTCCCTTTTGCTGAAATCAACCCATCATTTGTTAAAGTTCCTACTCTGTCATTAGTTCCATTGCCAACAGATATATTTATTCCTATACACTCTTTTGCTGAGTTCTCTTCTGAAATTATTCCTCTATTTGTCATAACTGATGCATCACCATTAATACCTGAAGATATACGAATTCCTTCCCAAGCTCCTAAAATAGCCCCCTCATTTATTAAAGTGTCTGTATCTCCATAATCCTTCAAAGTCATAAGAAATATTCCAGTATTCTTTGCTAAAATCAACCCTTTATTTTCTATAGCTTTTACAAAACCTCTTTGATGTATATAGATGCCATAACCTGAATCATCTCCCAAAGCTAAAATCAAACCATTATTATTTAAAGTTTCTATCCTAGTTTCAAGTACATATATTCCAGTAGTATGATAACCTTTTGCTGATATTAAGCCATTATTTACAAGAGTGGAGCTTCCTAAATTTGAGCCTATATAAATTCCATATCCACCTTGCTTACTAGAAGTAGTTTCTCCTAAAAGTGCACCATTATTTATAAAATTAAATTTACTATTCGCTCCTAAATTCTCTACTATTATTCCATATGCGCGTTCAACGGAGCTTTTACCTGATATCAGACCATTATTTTTAAGAGTTAAATTGGTTTTCTTATTTTCCCCATCTATTTTTATTCCACTTACTCTTTCTGTCCCTGTAGTTTTATCTGCTGATATTTCAGTGTTGTTTGTATAAGTATTTCCTTTCAAGGTATTGTCAGGGAATACTTTGTCAATTTTTATTCCACTGCCATTATTTGTTATATTCAAACCTACTTCCTCTGTGTCTGGTGGGTCTTCCCCCATTGCAACAGTACAAGATAGAAGCATTCCCACTACTGCTCCTATGGTAATATTTCTTCCCCTTTTTTTGTTGCCGCTTTTTACAGCCTTCATAATCTTTTCTATCATCTTTCCCTCCCCAAAATATTCATTCATAATTTTACTAAATATAGCTCTCAGTGTAGAAATATCCTTGATTCATATGTTTTAACTTTATAAACTTTAGAGCACTTTTCTACTGTTCGCATTTATATACTTTTGCGAACAGTAGTCTGTTTATTAATTTTAGAGAATATTATTTAAATTAAGATATTGACTTTTTTATCGAAATAATGTATCATCTACAATGTAAGTATATGGCAACAAATTATGAGTTAAAGAAAATTTTGGTACAACAAAAATAAAAGTGTTCGCATTTGTATATAAAAGAGAACTCTTTTAAACTGTCTTTAAATTTGAAAGTCTCCAGTAAATCTATACTGAGGATTTTTTTTATTTTATTCTTTTTTTTGTAGATTTAAATTTATTCCAGTAAAAAAATCAAGCTCCTTGTGTAGATTAAAATACTTGTTCCCATTTTTCTGTGGAGAATGTCTCCCTCTTCTACTTTGTTGTAAATAGTATTTTTATGCTTTTTAAAATACTTTGCCACTTCGTTTATTGTTGCCCATTCTCCCAGCTCTTTTACTATTTCATCTGCTAAAGTTTTATTCATTGGGGATAGATTTCCAAGTTTTTTAAAAATATATTCTTCTCTCTCCATACATCAGTCTCCCTTTTTAGTTTTAATACATAAATTCAAAAAACTTCTGCTTTGTCATCCCTCTTTTGCTCTTCCCTGTTACCTGTACAGGAAAGCACATGTCAATTATCCTGTCTCTTATTCTGTTCTGTCCATGACTTGAAAACTTCTCGCTTATCTCGCACTTTTCCTCATCTTTGCTGAAATTCAAATTTGTAGATATTATCAAAGGTTTTTCACTTCTGTATCTTGCGTCTATGAGATTATATATCTTCTCTCCTCTCCATCCAGTTTGATTCTTGTCCAGTCCCTTTTCTCCACCAAAATCATCTATCACCAGAAGATCGCATTTTTCCACCTGTTCCAGAATGTCTCTTTCAGCTGCTCCCCACTCTATTGTGAGCTTATTGAGATATAGCCCCAGATTCATTACCAGTACTGTCTTTCCTCTCTCCATGAGGTAATTTGCTATACAGGCAGTGGTGAAAGTCTTTCCTGTTCCCACCCCTCCATAGAACAGCAGTCCTTCCTGCTTCTCTTTTTTCATAAAGCTTTTTACATACTGCTGTGCCAGCTGCATTTGTTCGCACTTTATATCAGCATTTTCAAATCTGCTGTTTTGAAATTTCTTGTCTATTACAGAGATATCCTTGCATTTCTGCATTTTTTTCTCTATATTTTCTCTGGTTCTTTTTCTTTCCAACTCTTCCAGTTCTCTTTCTTTTTTCTTTTCCAGACAGTCGCATGTTGGAAGATACTCTAAATTTTTTCTAAAAGTTTCAGAAAGGTTTTTAAGATAATCACTCTCATTCTTCACATATTCTTTTCCGCAGTATTCACACTTCTTCATCTTCAATTCCATCCTCTTTTGCTATTTTATTTAAAAGCTCCTTGATAAAGTTCCCTGTAGAATCCTCATATACCGGTCTCACGAATTTTTTCTTAGATTCCTTTTTCTCTTTGCTCTTTTGTTCTTTGTCCTTAAAGTTTCCATTCAAGGCTTTCTTTAGGTTCTCTATCTTGAATATGCTGTTGATGCTCATATTGTTTTTAACAAACTCTGACTTTGACATTAGTGTCAGTGCTTCAAAAAGTTTTACAGCGCCAAGTTCTCTCCACACTCCCAAGAGTACATAGTTGTCTGGGCGATAGTTATATTCTGGTAGCCCTAGCTCCTTATATTTTTTTAATATATCCTGTATCTCCATAGGTGCATCGCTGAGTTTTTCTTTTTCCTCTTCTCCTGTGTGTGTATTATTTATATCTTTTACTCTTTTAATATCTTCTAAATAAGAACTATCTTCTGATGGCTCTAAAAATTCAGTAATGGTTTTATCAGGAATGATATTTTCAGGAGTGAATATTAATCTTTTCCCTTTAAACTTTCCCTTGCTTCTTTCCTCCACCAGCTGTATCACTTTTAACTTTTCAAATATTTTTAATCCTTTAGGAATCCAATCCTTGCTTAAACTACTGTATTTGGCTATTGTCTGAGTGTAGTATTTGATATCTCTCCCATTAAAATCACTGTAGATTTCAGTAAGAGTTAAATACAAGTTTCTAAGCTTGTCATGTTCGTTCCCTTCATACAGACATCTCAATAATCGCAGTATCTTTTTTTCCTGCCAGCAAAATGGTTGATTCTTTGTACTTCTTTTGGTGTTCATTGTTCACTCCTTTAAATTCATAATAATATATACTAACTTTTTTCTACATAATACTTTTTTTATAACCTATTTAAAACACTTAAACTATTTTTACGAATGTTACGATTCACATATTAACACAATAAACTATCCTTGTATATAATATATTTTGAAAAAAACACTGACAAAGAAAAGAAAAAACATCTGAAAATTTTCAGATGTCTCTCTCAATCATTTGTTTTTTTAAGGGGATTTTTTTGAAAAAAATTTTAATTTTTTTGGTTTTTTCACTTTGATAGAATAAAGATTATGTTTTTTGTTTGAATATTTTGTTGTTTTATTCAAAAAAATATTTTTGTGGAATAAAAATTTATTTTATATATTGATAATAGTGCAAATTAATATATACAATAAATTATTGAGAAGGGGAAGGTTATAAGGAAGTATAGGCTTTTTTTAAGATAAATTTATAAAAATATGACAGCGTACTAAAGGAAAGAGGAATAAAAAAGTATAAAAAAAACACTTCTTAAAATAAGAAGTGTTGAATACAAATGGTGCCTAGAAATGGATTCGAACCATCGACCGTACGGGTATGAACCGTATGCTCTAGCCAACTGAGCTATCTAGGCATTGGTGGAGATAAGCGGGATCGAACCGCTGACCTACGCAGTGCAAGTGCGTCGCTCTCCCAACTGAGCTATATCCCCGAATGTTCAAAAGCTGGAAGGAAAGATCAAACTTACTATATTTAGATTAAAAGAATGACATTCTTCACCTAAATCATTCCTGCTTGACACAAGAATTATAATACCATATATTTTCTTTTTATGCAATACTTTTTTTAAAAAATTAAATATTCTTAAAATCTGAAACGATATTTTTAAGAGTATTAATAGCGTAGGTAATATCTTCCTCTGTGTTAAAATACCCAAAAGAGAACCTGACTCCCCCATTTTCACCAGAGTGCATAGACTCATGAGCTAAAGGGGCGCAGTGAATCCCAGCTCTAGTAAGTATGCTGTATTCTTCATCTAGATAGGCAGCAAGGTCCCCGGAATCTACTCCTTTTATATTTAGTGTAACTACTGGACCTCTTTTTTCCGGACCATAAATTATTATCTCTTCTATATTTTTGATGCCTTCTATAAATTTTTCAGTAAGGCTGTATTCATGCTTTCTTATATTTTCCAAACCAATGGAATTTATAAAATCTATTCCAGCTCCAAGGCTTACAATTCCAGGAGTATTTAAAGTTCCTGCTTCTAAAGCTTCCGGCATAGAATGAGGCTGTCTTTTCATTTTTGAGAAACTTCCAGTACCACCTTCAATTATAGGAGAAAAGGGAATTCCCTCTCTGATGTATATTCCTCCAGTTCCCTGTATTCCAAATAAAGATTTATGTCCAGTGAAGCAAAGTATATCTATTTTCATCTCTTCAACATCTATATCTAAGAAACCAGCACTTTGTGATACATCTACTATTGTGAGGATATTTCTTTTTCTGGCTTCTGTAGTAATAGGCAGCAGATCAATTATTGCTCCAGTAACATTAGACATATGTGTGAGGACAACTGCTTTTGTCTCTGGCTTCATAGCAGCTATAATATCTTCAGAATGGATATTGCCGTCTTCAGAAGGCTCGATAATGGAAACATGGGCATTATTCTCATCTTTTTCATAAAAAACAGGTCTTAAAACAGAATTGTGTTCAAGAGAAGTAGTAATTATATGAGAATCTTTTGGAACAGCACCTTTTACAGCAAAATTCAAAGCATATGTTGAATTATAAGTGAAAGCTATCTGAAGGGGATTCTTGATGTTAAAAAGAGAAGCAACTTTTTCTCTTGTTTCATAAATGGCTTGGGAAGCTTCTACTGCCATTCTATGTCCTCCTCTTCCGGGATTTGCTCCATATAATCTGACTGCTTTTTCAACACATTTATATACAGATTCAGGTTTTGGAAAAGAGGTTGCAGAGTTATCAAAATAATAAATTTTTTTATCTATAGTAATCATCTCCATGAGTATTTATATTGGTTTTTAATATTATATCACTATAAAAAAGAAAATGGAAATTATAATAATGAAAAGGAAAAAGCTGTTTCAGATTGAATAATAATAAAAGAAAACATACATTAAGAGAGGGGATGTATTATGAAAAAAATAATAATAGTAGGGGGAGTAGCTGCTGGAATGAGTGCTGCTTCAAAAGCTAAAAGAGAGAAAAAAGACCTTGAAATAACAGTATATGAGATGACGGATATAATTTCTTGGGGAAGCTGCGGGCTTCCATATTATGTAGGAAATTTTTATAATGATTCTCAAAGAATGATAGCTAAACCTTTAGAGCAGTTTCAAAAAGAGGGAATAACTGTCAAAATGAAGCATGAAGTTATTGGAGCAGACATTGAAAAGAAAGAAGTTTCAGTAAAAAATTTAGAAACAGGAGAAGTATTTAAAGATAAATATGATGAACTGATAATTACTACTGGAGCATCAGCAGTAAAACCTCCAATTAAAAATATAGATTTGGAAAATGTATTTACATTAAAAGAATTTACTGATGGTATAGTTTTGAAGAAAGCTATGATGAAACCAGAAAACAAGAGAGTAGTAATAATAGGAGCGGGTTATATAGGGTTGGAGGCAGTAGAAGCAGCTGTTAATTTAAAAAAAGAAGTAAGAATAATTCAATTGGGAGATAGAGTTATTCCGGGGAGTTTTGATAAGGAAATAACTGATATAATGGAAGCTGAATTAAGAGGACATGAAGGAGTAAGCTTAAATTTAAATGAAGCTGTTTCTGAATTTGAAGGAAAAGATGGAAAAATTTCTGGAGTAAAAACTAATAAAGGTTCATATTCAGCAGATATAGTTATCTTAGCAACTGGAGTAAGACCTAATACAAAATTTTTAGAGGGAACAGGAATTGAAACTCTAAAAAATGGAGCAATAGTTATAGATGGAAAAGGAAGAAGCAGTATAAAAGGGATATATGCAGCTGGAGACTGTGCAACTGTTTATCACAAGATAAAAAAAGAGAATGTATATATTCCATTAGCAACTACTTCAAATAAAATAGGAAGAGTAGTGGGAGAAAATCTTGCTGGAAAAGACAGAGAATTTAAAGGAACATTAGGTTCTGCTGCAATAAAAGTTCTGAATTTGGAAGCTGGAAGAACTGGTATATCATCAGATGAAGCTGAAAAAATGGGAATAAATTATAAATCTGTATTTGTAGAGGATAAAAATCAGACTTCATACTATCCAGGACAGGAAGATCTATATGTAAAGCTTATATATGATGCAGATACTAAGAAAATTCTGGGAGGACAACTTATTGGAAAAAAAGGAGCTGTACTGAGGGTAGATGTGCTGGCAGCAGCAATAGATAAAGGAATGACAACAGATGAGCTTGCTTACCTTGATTTATGTTATGCTCCGCCATTTTCATTAACTTGGGATCCATTGAATGTAGCAGGAAATTTAGCTAAATAATTATAAAAAATGAGTGGCTTTAAGCAGAGATATAATTTTTAAATTCTAAAAATTATACAGCTTAGGGTCGCTTTTTTTTATTGGAATAAAAAAACAGCTGCCATGAGACAGCTGTTAATAGTTAAATTAAATTTTTGCAAAGTGCTCGATTATATTATAGATATGATCTGTTGCTCTTCTGTAGTAGTTTAGAATATCCATATATCCAGTACTTAATTTAGAAGGCATGATATCATTATTTGTAGCTTCATTGGCAAAATGCTCATTTCTCGCTTCTTTGTAAAGATTTTTTATGGCAGTGTACTTTTTAATAGAAACAATAAATAATTCTTTGTTGTTTGTATCATAAGCTTTATTTATATCATCGAAGAAATCAAAAACCATACTATTGAGTTTTTGAAGAGTTTCTTTTTTTATGTCAGTAAGATGTATATCATCAGATTTTAATCTTCTCAATCCATTGGATACTCTGGCAAGATAATCACTGATAGTTTCATATTCATCACATGTGATAAGATTTCCTCTTGTTTCTTCTACATAAGATGCCTGCAATCCCTTATTCAGTATGGAGAAGTTTGCATCAGATACTTCTTTTTCATAAAGGTCGAGTTTGTATTCAATATTGTTTATTTCTTCACAATAAGCTTCAAGCTTGGAATCATCATAATAAAGCTCTTCCAGTTTGAAGAATACTTCTTTTATATTAGAGGCCATTGCCAGTACTTCAGTTTTTGTCTGACTGATAATAACGCTGGGAAGTGTTACCATTAGAGAACTTAAACGAGTAACTCTGACAATTCCATTATCATCATCTTTAACAATCTTACATAGAAACTTAGCAAGATATCCAACAAAAGGAATAAATAAAATAACATTGACTATATTGAAAATAGTATGTGCAGTAGCTATTGCTGTAGACATATTTACAGTAGGATCAGAAAAATTTTCCAGCAGTTTTAAATACGGCTTGAATAATACTGTCGCCCACATAACCCCAACTATATTAATAAGAGTATGAGCATAAGCAGCTCTTTTAGCATTAGAGTTAGCTCCAATAGAAGCAAATAATGCAGTAACTGTTGTCCCAACATTTTCTCCCAGTACAAGAGCAACAGCAGTAGGATAATCAATAAGTCCTTGTACAGCCAAAGTTATAGTAATTCCCAGAGTAGCAGCTGAAGATTGAACAACAGCAGTAAGAAGAGCACCAACCAGTGCAACTTTTATAACTCCTAAGAATGTATGTGCTTTGAACGAGTGAAATAATTCTATAAATTCAGGAAGTGTTCTCAGTGGACTTAATCCTGTACTCATCAATTCAAGTCCTAAAAAGATAAATCCAAATCCCATTATTGTAAGGGCTCTTGTTCTGCTCTTTTCACCTTTTAAAAACATAAATGTGATAGCAGCAAATCCGACTATTGGAAGTCCATACTTACCAATATTAAGGGCTAACAGCCAACCAGTAATAGTAGTTCCAACATTGGCTCCAAGAATAACTCCAAGTCCTTGCTGAAGAGTAAGAAGGGAAGCGTTTATAAAACCTATTGTCATAACAGTACTTACAGATGAAGATTGAGCCATTCCTGTTACGAATATCCCCATAATGATAGCCATTATCCTGTTAGTAGTAAGAGCTGCCAGAGTTTTTTTCAGTTTTTCTCCAGCAATTTTCTGCATTCCAGAAGACATATTTTCCATACCATAAAGGAAAAGTCCCAGTCCTCCTACCACCTTAAAAAAGACGTCTAAATACATTAATTTCCTCCTGAATTATTTAAAATTTTTTATTTAACAAAAGTCTAATGTAAAAAATGTGTAAAAATTGTGTAAAAAATTTTCAAGGATATCATAACATATTTTCTAAAATTCTTCAATTATACTCTTATTTATTTTTAATTTTGGTAATTTTTTTGAAAAAGTTTTGGAAATTACGGATAAAATATTTTAAAATATTCTCAGTTATGGTATAATTAAAGATGTGATTTTTGCTTAGCATGATATCTGGAGATAAATGCTGAAAATATTATTGAGAGTAACAATCAAAACAAAAAATAGATTAAAATTGGAGGTAAAAAAAGATTGGGAAAAAAAGATATTAAAATTGAAAATATCAATAAAAGTTATGATGGAGTTCAAGTATTAAAGAACATCAATTTAAATATAGAAGACGGAGAGTTTTTCTCTATTTTAGGACCTTCAGGATGTGGGAAAACTACACTTTTGAGAATGATTGCTGGATTTATAGAACCTGACAGTGGAGCTATTTATCTGGGAGATGAGGATATTATATCACTTCCTCCTAATAAAAGAAATGTAAATACTATATTTCAAAAATATGCTTTATTTCCACATTTAAGTGTATATGAAAATGTAGCGTTTCCTTTGAGAATAAAAAAAGTAGATGAAGCAACCATAGATGAAGAGGTAAAGAAATTTATCAAAATGGTAGGGCTTAGTGAACATATATATAAAAAACCAAATCAATTATCTGGTGGACAGCAGCAGAGGGTTTCAATAGCAAGAGCTTTGATAAACAAACCGGGAGTACTTCTTTTGGATGAACCGCTATCAGCTCTTGATGCTAAATTGAGACAGAATCTTTTGATAGAATTAGATACTATTCACGATGAAGTAGGGATAACATTTATTTTTATTACACATGATCAGCAGGAGGCTCTTTCTATTTCTGACAGAATAGCTGTAATGAATGAGGGAAAAGTTCTTCAGGTAGGAACTCCAGCAGAAGTATATGAAGCTCCAGCAGATTCTTTTGTAGCAGATTTCATAGGAGAAAATAATTTCTTTGATGGAAGAATAGTCTCTATACAAAATGATACATATGCAACTCTTGTAAATGATGATCTGGGAGAACTTATTTTTGAAATGGACAAGCCTGCAAAAGTTGGAGATTATGTACAGGTATCAATAAGACCTGAAAAAATAAAATTATCTAAAACTATGCCTAAAAAATTACATGAAAATTATAATATATTGAAAGTTTATGTAGATGAGGTTATTTATTCTGGATTCCAGAGTAAGTATTTCGTATGGCTGAATAACGATAAGAAAAATCCATTCAAGGTTTTCAAGCAACATGCTGTTTATTTTGATGATAATGATGAAGGGGCTATCTGGTGGGATGAGGATGCCTACATATCTTGGGATGCCGATGATGGATTTTTAGTAGAGGTGAGAGCTGGTGAAGAAAAATAAACTGGGAACTTTGTACACTCTGCCAATAACTATATGGCTTATAATTTTCTTTATGATACCAATGGTTATTGTATTAGCCTATGCTTTCTTGAAAAAAGGAACTTATGGAGGAGTAGAATTAGAATTTTCTACAGCTAGTTTTTATATATTTACAGACAAAGTATTTTTGACTATACTTCTGAAAACAATATATATATCTGTAATGGTGACTATTTTCACAGTTCTCCTGTCTATACCTACATCTTATTATATAGCTAGATCTAAGTATAAAAAAGAACTGCTGTTTCTGGTAATTGTACCATTCTGGACAAATTTTCTAATAAGAATATATGCATGGATAGCACTTCTTGGAAATAATGGATTCCTTAATTCAATTCTTATGAAACTGGGAATAATAAATGAACCATTGCAGTTTCTTTATAATACAGGAGCAGTTATAGTAATATCAGTATATACCAGTCTGCCTTTTGCAATACTTCCTCTTTATGCAGTGATAGAAAAATTTGATTTTTCTTTAATGGAAGCTGCAAGGGATTTAGGAGCTACAAATGGACAGGCATTTTTCAAAATATTTATGCCTAACATAAAACCCGGAATAGTAACAGCAGTCCTGTTTACATTTATTCCTACATTAGGTTCTTATGCTGTTCCAAAATTAGTTGGAGGAACACAAGCTACTATGCTAGGAAATATAATAGCACAACATCTGACAGTTACTAGAAACTGGCCTTTAGCATCAACTATATCAGGGGCATTGATATTGGTAACATCTATTGTAATTCTTATCTTTATGAAGCTGAGCAATAGAAAGATGAAACTTGATGAAGGAGTTGATGAAAATGAATAAAAGAAGAACTTCACTATTTTTCTTTCTGCTTTCAATGCTGTTTTTCTATATTCCTTTGCTTATATTGATTGTTTACTCTTTCAATGAAGGAAAATCTATGGTTTGGAAAGGATTTTCTTTAAAGTGGTATGAAGAACTTTTCATGTATTCAGATAATATCTGGAAAGCTTTTAGATACAGTGTATTTATAGCTGTATTATCAGGAGTAATTTCTACAGTGATAGGAACATTGGGAGCTATTGGGCTTCAATGGTATGATTTTAAGGGAAAGAAAGCGTTGCAGCTTTTAACTTATATTCCATTGGTAATACCAGAGATAATACTGGGAGTATCACTTTTAATCTTGTTTGCTACAATAAAATTTGAACTTGGATTAACAACTATATTTATAGCACATACTACATTTAATATACCTTTTGTGCTTTTTATAATTTTATCAAGATTAGAAGAATTTGATTATTCTATAGTTGAAGCAGCTTATGATCTTGGGGCTACAGAGCTTCAAACTTTAAGAAAAGTAATAATTCCAGCTATTCTTCCTGGAATAGTATCTGGATTTTTAATATCTGTTACTCTGTCTTTTGATGATTTTGTAACTACTTTTTTCGTGGCAGGACCAGGATCTTCTACCCTTCCACTACGTATTTATTCTATGATCAGATTGGGAGTTTCTCCTGTTATAAACGCACTTTCTGTACTACTGATAGGGATTTCTATAATATTAACTTTATCAACAAAAAGTTTACAAAAATATTTTGTTAAATAATTAGGCTTGTAATAGTATATAAAAGTATAGTATAATTATATCATAGAATAGTGATTACATTCAAAATACAGGAGGATTATAGATTAATATGAAAAATATATTTAAGTTTTTATTAATGGTACTAGTTTTAGTGAGTGCAGTTTCATGTTCAAGCTTGAAAAAAATGCTTAATAGTCAAAATGTTGCAAAATATAATGATATAAGAGCTACGTTTGTAACAACACAAGGGGAAATAAGTTTTTATCTTTATCCAGAGGCGGCACCTCTTACTGTAGCTAACTTTGTTAATCTGGCTAAAAGAGGATATTATGATAATACTAAAATACATCGTGCTGTAGAAAACTTTGTTGTTCAAGGAGGAGATCCTACTGAAACTGGAACTGGTGGACCAGGATACTTTATCCCTGATGAAATAGTTAACTGGCTTGATTTCTTCCAACAAGGTATGCTTGCTATGGCTAATGCAGGACCTAACACAGGAGGATCACAATATTTCATGACTTTATATCCTGCTGAATGGTTAAATGGAAAACACACTATATTTGGTGAATATATAAGTGATTCTGATTTTGAAAAAATAAGAAAACTTGAAGTTGGAGATGTTATTAAAGAGATAAAATTTACTGGAGATGTTGATCTTATCCTTTCATTACATAAAGACCAAGTAGAGCAATGGAATGCAATATTAGATAAAGAATATCCAAATTTGAAAAAATATCCTATAAAAGATATTTCTTCTTATGGTGGAGAAGCTGCTGAATATCAAGAAGAATTACATAATATCTATACTAGAAAAAGTGATGAGGCAGATAATGAAAAAGAATACTTTATCCCAAGATTAATAAGAGCTACTGAAAAGAAAATAAAAGGAGTAGTTTCTTCTGATGAAGAATCAACAGAATTTTAATAAAAAATATTGAATTAAAAGGTGACTTCTATAGAAATATAGAAAGCACCTTTTTTATTTTTTGAAAAAATAAATTTAAAAAAATAAACTATATCAAAACAATTTGTTTTTTTTATAGATATATAACAAAGTATTATAGTTACACAAAAAGTAGTATAAATAAGAAATAAAGATATAAATAGATGAAATTTTGAAATTTGATAAAAAACAAATTATGTGTTATAAATTAGATAGGAATGTAACTATAGTAGAAATTAAATTTATTTTTAAAAAGGAAGTGGAGAAATGGGCTATTTTGTATCTAATGAAAAATTTGACCAGATTATCAATAAAATGGGGGAGAAATATAGAGTATATGCTCCTAAAAGATTTGAAGGTCAAGGAAGATATTCTGACACAGATGTAATAAGATATGATGAAATAACTTCAATAAAAGAAATTGTTCATGATGTTAAGTCGACTTATTCTGCAAAAGAAGTTTTAACACCTCTTAATCAGACTATTATGTATTTTACTGAGGGAAAATATACAGAAAGTCAATTAAAAGATGAGAGAGATATCCTTATATTTGCAAGAGCTTGTGATATTAATGCAATAAAAAGATTTGATGACATCTATTTAAAAAATGGCAGCTATGAGGATCCTTATTATAAAAGAGTAAGAGAGAAAACTAAATTTATTCTTATGGAATGTCCATCTAATGGATGGGATACATGCTTCTGCGTTTCTATGGGAACAAATAAAGCAGAAGAATATGTATTTGGAGTAAAATTCCTTGAAGAAGGAGTAATGCTGGAAAATAAAGAAAATGAATTTAATGAATATTTTAGTGAAAATGAAAAGAATGATTTTACTGTAACTCCAGTATCTCAAAATCAAAGAGAAGTAAAAATTCCAGAAATTAACTCTAAAGAAATAGAAAACAAGATAAAAACTTTAGATATGTGGAAAGAATACGACAAGAGATGTCTGGAATGTGGAAGCTGTACAGTAGCTTGTTCAACTTGTACTTGCTTTACTACATATGATATAAATTATTCTTCAGATACAGATGCTGGAGAAAGAAGAAGAATGCACGCTTCATGCCATATAGACGGATTTACTTCTATAGCTGGAGGACACTCTTTCAGAAATACTCCAGGAGATAAAATGAGATTCAAAGTTTTACATAAAATACATGATCATAAAGCTCTCTTTAAAGAGTATCAGATGTGTGTAGGATGTGGTAGATGCGATGAAAGATGTCCAGTAGGTATATCTTTTATCCATGCTGTTAATAGATTAGCCCAAGAGGTTGACAAACTTAATAAGGAGGTAAAATAAAATGGAAAATATTTTATTACCTGAACCACATAAAATTTTAAATATAACAAAAATGACTGACTTAGAATGGTTATTTCGTGTTGAGTATAAAGAAGTATCTAAAATACAATTTGGGCAGTTTATGCAGATATCTCTTCCTAAAGTAGGAGAATGTCCAATTTCTATAACAAATTTTTCTGTTGAAGAGAACTGGATAGAATTTCTTATAAGAAAAGTGGGAATTGTAACTGATGAACTTTTTAAATTAAAACCCGGAACTATTATGCCTATGAGAGGACCTTATGGAAAAGGATTTAATTTAGAAAACTATAAGGGAAAAAATGTAATTGTTGTAACTGGCGGTTCTGGTCTTGCTCCTGTCAGAAGCTTTATAGACTATATATATAAACATCCTGAAACAGTAAAATCATTGGAACTGCTGTTTGGATTTAAAGATATGGAATCTGTATTGTTCAAAGAGGATCTATTAAACTGGAGAGAAAAATTCCAATTAACTTTGACAGTTGATAAGGGATGCGGTATAGATGGAGAATGCGTTGGACTTGTAACTGAATATGTTCCACAACTACAACTTTTACGTAAAGATTTCAATGATTTGGAAATAATAATTGTTGGACCTCCTGTAATGATGAAATATACAGCTCTTGAATTTAAAAAAATAGGAATTCCTGATGAAAATATTTGGCTTTCTTTTGAAAGAAAAATGTCTTGTGCAATTGGGAAATGTGGACACTGTAGAATAGATGAAACTTATGTGTGCCTAGAAGGACCTGTATTTAACTATTCAAAAGCTAAAGATTTAGTCGATTAATTTTGAGGAGGAATAATCATGAAACATGATATGAATATAAATAAATTGAAACTAAACTGTTTCCGCCAATCTAAAGTACCTGGAGAATTTATGCTTCAAATGCGTGTACCTGGAGGACTTGTTAAAGCAAAATATTTGAGTACAATTCAATATATTGCAGAGACTTGGGGAAATGGAACTTTCCACTTAGGAATGAGACAGACATTAAATGCTCCCGGAATAAAATATGAAAATATTCCTGAAGTAAACAAGTATCTGGAAGAATATATTAAAGACATAGAAGTAGATATGTGTAATGTTTGTATGGAAGCTAATGAAGCTGGATATCCAACAATAGGAGCAAGAAATATAATGGCTTGTATAGGTAACTCTCACTGTATAAAAGCAAATATAAATACTTTTGAGTTAGCTAAAAAAATAGAAAAAGAGATATTCCCAAGCCATTACCATATAAAAATAGCAATAGCAGGATGTCCTAATGACTGTGCTAAGGGACATTTTAATGATTTTGGTATACTTGGAGTTACAAAACCAATTTATCTGAAAGATAGATGTATTGGATGTGGAAGATGTGTAAAAATGTGTGAACATGCTGCTACAAGAGTACTTAAATTAGTAAATAATAAAGTAGAAAAAGACGCCTGCTGTTGTGTAGGATGCGGAGAATGTGTGGAAGCCTGTCCAGCATCAGCATGGGTAAGACCTACTAAGAAATTCTACAGAGTAATAGTTGGAGGTAGAACAGGAAAACAATATCCAAGAATGGGAAAAATGTTTTTGAACTGGGTTACAGAAGATGTAGTAATTAAAGTAATTCAAAACTGGCAAAACTTCTCTGCTAATGTTCTTCACCATGAACCTGTATATATTCATGGAGGACATCTTATTGACAGAGCTGGATATGCAAAGTTCAAAGATTTAATTTTAAAAGATGTAGAATTGAATCCAGAAGCATTAGTGGCACAAAGAATTTTATGGGCTGAAACTGAATACAGATCCAATATAAATTTAAGAGCTGTAGGAGATATTCCAAGTCCGGGAGAAGATTATACAAAATAATTATAAATAAGAAAAAGCTTTAGAACCAGTTAAAAGGTCTAAAGCTTTTTTGTTTTTAAAGAGGAAAAATAGAAAAATTCAATATACTGTTTAAAGGAATTAGAAGATATTAATAGTAATAGAATAATATTAGAGTTAAAAATAATCTAAAACTTGTTATGAAAGTATAAATTGAGAATAGATTATTTTATTATTTATATAAAATAAAATTATAAACTGAATAACATGTGAAATTATTAAAAATATCCATATTAGAAAAAATAGGTTTTTAAATAAGCGATATTTTATAAACTTAATCAAGGAGGAAAAAATATGAAAAAATTAAGTAGTATTAAAGATATAAACGGAAAAGAATATTCATTTGATCAAAGTGGGAAGAAAACTTATTTAAAAGCATGGGCTTCTTGGTGCCCTATTTGTTTATCAGGTTTAGAAGAATTAAATGGAATGAGTAAAAATACAACAGAATTTGAAATAGCAGCTATAGTTTTCCCAGGAAAAAATGGAGAAAAGGAAACAAAAGAGTTTAAAGAATGGTATAACTCTTTAGGGTATGAGAATATCAAAGTACTTATTGATGAACAAGGGGAGCTGTTAAAAATAGTAGATATAAAAGCTTATCCCACATCAATATTTGTAAATGAAAAAGGGGAAATAGAAAAATATTATCCTGGACAGCTTTCAAAGGCAGATATAGAAAAAGCTTTAGATATTAAAAGTGAAATAACTACGAAAAACACAATAGAAATAAATAAAAAAATGATAAAAAATTCCCAAAACATCAAAGAGATATATTTAGCAGGAGGATGTTTCTGGGGTGTAGAAGCCTATATGAAAAGAATATATGGTGTAGTAAATGCTGTATCTGGGTATGCTAATGGAAAAACTGAAAATCCAAAATATGAAGATGTAGTCTACAGAAATACAGGACATGCAGAAACAGTTCGAGTAACTTATGATGCAGATAAAATAAATCTTTCAACTTTGTTAAAATATTACTTTAAGATTATTGATCCAACTACTTTAAATCAGCAAGGAAATGATAGAGGAAGTCAATATCGAACTGGAGTATACTTTCTAAATGAAGAAGATAAAAAAATAATAGATCAGGAGCTGAAAGAATTACAAAAAGCATATACAAATAAAATTGTCGTGGAATCTGAAAGCTTAAAAAACTTTTTTACAGCAGAAGATTATCATCAAGATTACTTAAAGAAAAATCCAAATGGTTATTGTCATATTGACCTTTCAAAAGCTGATGAAATAATAGTTGATAAAAATAGATATTCTAAATTAACAGAACAGGAATTAAGAGAAAAATTAACAACAGAACAATATAATATCACTCAAAATGCCAACACAGAAATGTCATTTTCAAATGAATATTGGAATTTTTTTGAAGATGGGATATATGTTGATATTACAACAGGGGAACCTCTATTTTCTTCAAAGGATAAATATAATTCAATGTGTGGCTGGCCAAGTTTTACTAAGCCGATAACTCCAGAGGTTGTAACATATCATGAAGATAAAAGCTTTAATATGATTAGAACAGAGGTAAAAAGCAGAGCAGGAGAAGCTCATCTAGGACATGTTTTCGAAGATGGACCTAAGGATAAAGGGGGATTAAGATTTTGTATAAATAGTGCATCTATAAAATTTATACCTCTATCAGACATGGAGGTAGAAGGATATGGGTATTTAATTCCACTGGTAGAATAAATGAATATAAACAGTGAACTTTTAATTAAAAATAAAATATTTAGCTGACTTAAAATTTTTCAGTAATAAAAAAAGGTGACTATCAAGCAAAATACAATTTTGACTTTTTGTCACCTTTAATATATTATTTATCTTTATTATACTCTTCAAGAGCTCTTTTTAAAACTATCATAGCATTTTCAATATCATCAACATTAGTACAGAAAGATAGTCTTACTTCCTGCTCTCCTTTACCTTCTGTCTTATAGAATCCAGGTCCGGGAGCTATAAGAAGAGTTTTGTTTTCATAAGAATAATCTGTAAGAAGCCATTTAGCAAATTTTTCAGCATTGTCTACTGGAAGTTTTGCAAAGATATAGAAAGCTCCCTCAGGTTTAGAACAGACAACACCAGGTATTCTAGAAAGATAACCATAGATAAGGTCTCTTCTGCTCTTATACTTTAATTTAACATCTTCTAAATAATTATCCATAGTATTTATCAGATTAGCAGCTGCATGCTGCTCTATAGTAGAAACACAAAGTCTTGCCTGACAGAACTTCAGGATATAATTCATAAGATCGTGATTTTTACTTGCAATAAGTCCTATTCTAGCTCCACAAGCACTGTAGTGCTTAGAGATACTGTCTACTAATACCACTCTGTCTTTAAGATCTTCAAGCTGCATAATAGAAGTATATGGAGTATCATCATATACAAATTGCCTGTAAACTTCATCAGCTATGATATATAAATCATATTTCTTAGCTATTTCTCCAATCATTTTTATTTCTTCTTCAGTATATATAGTTCCAGTAGGATTTACAGGATTAGAAAACATTATAGCTCTTGTAGTAGGAGTAATCAATGCTTCGATTTCTTCTCTTGGAGGCAAATGAAAGTTGTTTTCTATTGTAGTAGAAATAGGTTTTACCTTTGCTCCTGAAAAAATAGAGAAACTTGAGTAATTTGAATAAAAAGGTTCAGGAACTAAAACTTCATCTCCTTCATTACAAATTGACATAAGTGTAAAAAGGATAGCTTCACTTCCACCTTGAGTGATAAGAATGTCTTCTTTCTCAAGATTGATACCACTAGCTTTGTAACTTTTTACAAAACTTTCGATAAGCTGAGGGATTCCCCTGGAATCAGAATAAGTAACGATTTTTTCCTTGTAGCTATGAAGCCCTTCAAAGAAAGAATCAGGAGTAACTATATTAGGCTGCCCAATGTTAAGCTTATATACTTTAATTCCTTTTTTAGACGCTTCATCCGCAAGGGGAATCAACTTTCTTATTGGTGAAAAATTCATGTCTAAAGCTCTTGTTGATATATTCATATTATCCCCTCCATCATATATATTTTTTATTTTAGTTAACTTTTTTATTTTATCATATTTATGAAAAAAATACTATTAAAATTAATAAATAGAAGAAAAATTTTTCAAAACCCTTGTAATAATGCCAATTAAATAAAAAAATTGACCAGAAAATTCTCTGGTCAATAGGCATATACCATATATATTTAACTAAGCTTTTTGCTTTTCTTTTTTAAATACTCCATTTAGGATAAGAGCAAGTGCTCCATCTCCAACAACATTACAAGCAGTACCGAAACTATCTTGAAGAGCAAATATAGTAAGCATTAAAGCAACTCCATTTTCATCAAATCCTAATACAGAGATGATGATACCAAGAGAAGCCATAACAGTTCCACCAGGAACTCCAGGCGCTCCTACAGCAAAGATTCCTAAAAGAACTATGAACAGAACCATTGTTCCAAATGCTGGAAGATGTCCATACAGTACTTGAGAAACTGTCATAACAAAGAATACTTCTGTAAGAACAGAACCGCATAGATGAACAGTAGCTCCCAAAGGAATAGCAAAGTCAGCTATATCTTCATCTAAAGCACCAGATTTTTTAGCACAGCTCAATGCTACTGGAAGTGTAGCAGCTGAAGACATAGTTCCTACTGCTGTTAAATAAGCTGGTCCATAGAATTTTAAAAGATTGAATGGATTTTTTCCAGAAACAGCTCCTCCAATAGAGTAAAGAACTGTAAGCCAGATAAAATGTCCGATAAGAACTATTATAACTACTTTTAAGAAAACTGGAAGCTGTTTAGTAATTCCACCTTCATATGCAAGTGTAGCAAAAGTAGAAGCAATAAAGAATGGAAGTATAGGTATAATAATCATATAAACTATTTTAAGCATAATATTATTAAACTCGTCTAAAAGTCTTTCAAAGTTTTCAGATTGTGTCCAAACAACAGCAAGACCTAAGAAAAGAGCTAGAACTAAAGCAGTCATAACTGTGAATGGAGGTGGAATCTCCACTTTGAAAATAAGTTCAGGAAGATGTTTTAAACCTTCTACATTTGGAACTATGTGCATTTTAGGTATAAGGATAAATCCTGCTACCATTGAGAACAATGCAGCTCCTACAGATGAAAAGTATGCAAGCATAAGCATAAGTCCAAGCATTTTGCTGGCATTAGATTTCATTTTAGTTATAGCTGGAGCTATAAATCCTAAAATGATTAGTGGAACAGTAAATGATATTAACTGTCCAAGAATAAATTTGATAGATTGAATCACACCAATGACAGTTTCGTTGCAGTATAATCCAACTACTAATCCGATCCCTACTCCAAGGATCAGTTTTAAAATCAGACTATCTTTGATTTTTCCCATGATATTCTCCTTTGTAAATATGATTTTATAACAAAAACATCAATAAAAAGAATATATTGTGTTGTTTTTGTTTGTCATAATTAAGATATCATATTTTATATTAAAAATCAAATAAAATTTATTAAAAACATACTTTAAATGAAAGTATTTATAAAAAATGTACGCTGTATTTATAAGATTTATTATTAAATGATGTTTTTAATTAGAGGGAGGGGGAAATTAATATATACTGTATATACCTTTAAATAAAAAAAGAGAGTTCAAAACTTAATGAACTCTCTTTTGATAAAAGATTACAATTAATATTATTTCTTATATTTAATAAACTTAGATATTTGAATAATTAAAGTTGGAATAAATGCTAATAGATATATGTATAATAAATCATTAGTACTTAATGGTGCAACTTGGAATATTGAGTGGAAAACTGGGAAAATAAGAATTCCATTCAATAGTATAAATCCTATAACAAAAGCTGCTATAGAAAACATATTAGAAAATAATCCTAATCCAATTATAGAGCTTCCTCCTCTACAGTTAAATCCATGGAATAATCTAGCTAGGCACAGAACACTGAAAGCCATTGTACTTCCTTTCAGAGTATTTCCACCTTGATATCCCATATAGAAAGCCAGCATTACAAATACAGCAATTAATAATCCTTCAATAAGTATTTTTCCAGCAAGTTCTTTTGTAAGGATAGGCTCCTTTGGATCACGAGGTTTTTCTGTAAGAACATCTCCGTGAGAAGGCTCCATTCCAATAGCAATAGCTGGCAGGCTGTCAGTAAGCAGGTTGATAAACAACAGATGTACTGGAGCAAAAATTACAGGAAGACCTGCAAGAGATGAATACAATACAGCAAGAATACCAGCAGTGTTACCTGACAGAAGGAATCTTATTGAATTTTTAATATTAGAATAAATATTTCTACCAGTAGTAATAGCTTTTACTATTGTAGAGAAGTTGTCATCAGTAAGAATCATAGAAGCTGCATCTTTTGAAACTTCAGTTCCTGTGATACCCATAGCAATACCGATATCAGCTCTTTTTAATGCAGGAGCATCATTTACTCCATCTCCAGTCATAGCACATATTTTACCAAGTGTCTGCCATGCTGTTACTATTCTTATTTTATGTTCAGGGGAAACTCTTGCATAGACAGAAGTTGAAGCAACTTTATTGATAAGTTCCTCATCACTCATTTTTTCAACTTCAATACCTTCCAGAACATTGTCTCCATCTTGATAAATACCAATTTCTTTAGCAATAGTTGTAGCAGTAATTTTGTGATCTCCTGTTATCATTACAGGTTTGATTCCAGCTGTTATACATTTCTCAACTGCTGCTTTAGACTCTTCTCTAGGTGGATCGATCATACCAACAAGTCCAATGAATATAAATTTATCTTCATCTTCTCTAGTTATTTCTTTCTTTTCATCAAGTACTTTATAAGCAAATGTTAATACTCTTAAACCAGTTTCAGCAAACATAGTATTGATATTTTCTATATTTTCAATATCAGTTTTAGTAATTTCTCTCACTTCATTATTAACAAGAATATGAGTAGTTCTAGGAAGAACTGAATCTAAAGCTCCTTTAGTAAGCATTAATATCTCATTGTCAATCTCATGAACTGTACTCATAAGTTTTCTGTCTGAATCAAATGGAATTTCTGAAATACGAGGATATTTTTCTTTTAATTCTTTACTGCTCATATTGTAATTTATTTCAGAAAGATTTATCAGAGCAATTTCTGTAGGATCTCCTATTTCACTTGTAGCATCATTACATAGGATGCTTTCTTTAAGGATAAGAGATTCACCAGTATCTTTTGTATCCAGTCCTTTTTCATTATAAACTTTGTTATTTATATATACCTGTTTTACAGTCATTTTGTTTTGTGTAAGAGTTCCAGTTTTATCAGAACATATTACAGAAACACAACCAAGAGATTCAACAGATTTTAGATTCTTTATAATAGCATTCTCTTTAGAAAGTTTTTGTGTACCAAGAGCCAGAACTATAGTAACAATAGAACTTAAAGCTTCTGGTATAGCAGCCACAGCAAGAGCCACAGCAAACATCAGAGAATCAAGCATTTTTACACCATGGAATACATTTATTGCAAATACAATTATACAAAGAATGATTATTCCTATTGAAAGTTTTTTACCAAAATTATCAAGAGATACTTGAAGCGGTGTAGATTTTTCTTTTGTAGCCTCTAATAGAGAAGCTATTTTACCAAGTTCAGTTTTCATACCAGTAGAAGTAACTATGACAACACCTCTACCATAACTTACCAAACTTCCAGAGAACACCATATTTTTTTGATCTCCAAGAGCAAGTTCTCCATCAGCCATTACATCACTTGTTTTTTCTACACTTTCAGATTCTCCAGTAAGAGAACTTTCATTTACCAGAAGTGAGAAGCTTTCAATAATTCTACCATCTGCTGGAACTAAGTCTCCTGCTTCAATGAAGACAATATCTCCGGGAACAAGATATTTAGATAAAATTTCTACCTTTTCTCCATCTCTCAAAACTTTTGATTTTGGAGCTGACAAACTTTTCAGACTGCTGATAGATTCCTCAGCTTTCAGATGCTGTACAGTTCCAAGTATAGCATTGATAATAATAACAACAAGAATAACAATAGTACTTTCTTCATTACCAGAAATAAGTGAAATAATAGAAGCAATAATAAGAATGATAACTAAGAAATCTTTAAACTGAGAAATAAATACAGCAAAGGTACTTAGTTTCTTTTCTTCATTAAGCTGGTTATATCCATATTTCTCGATAGAAGTTTCTACCTGACCTGTTGAAAGTCCTTTTTCATTAGAATCGAACTCTTTTAAAATTTCGTCTTTCGACTTTGAAAAATAATTTTTCATGACACCCTCCATAAGACTATATAATAATATTCCTAAAATTACTATCAATTCCTGCTTTTACATAAAAAAAAGACTTTCAATACAGAGAATTGATAATCAATAATCTCTGTATTAAAAGTCTTGTTACCTTCAAGGTATATAGTACCAGAGAGCCTCATAGGCTTCGTGATGTTGATACTATAATTTTCAACTACTCCCTTTTAATACTTATATGTAGATCATATACTAAAAAAATAGTTTTGTCAATAGAGAAAGAAAATTATCTTCCCCAAGTATCAGTGTTCTTGTTCCAAGACGAAGCTATTTCTGCTTCTTCTTCAGTAAGGTATTTTTCTTCTCTAGCTAATTCAAGAAGAGCTGAGAAGTTTGATAATGATTCCCATGGAATATTATTATCAGCAAAGTTTTTAAATGCTTTATCAAATTCATAAGAGAATATAGAAACAACTTCAACAGAAGCAGCTCCTTCATTTCTTGCAGCTTCTACAGCTTTGATAGAACTTCCTCCTGTAGAGATAAGGTCTTCAATAACTATTACTTTTTTACCAGTAAAGTCAGCACCTTCAATTTGTCTTCCAGCACCATGTGCTTTCTTTTCTCCTCTGATATAACTCATAGGTTTATTCATTTCCCAAGCTATAAATGCAGCCCAAGGGATACCAGCAGTAGCAGTACCAGCTACTACATCGAAATCTTTTTCAGATAATTTTTTTACAAATTCATCTACAACAACTTTTCTTTCAACAGGATATCCTATCATTTTTCTGTTGTCGCAATAGATTGGACTTTTGATACCAGATACAAATGTAAATGGTTCTTTTACATTTAATTTTACCGCTCCTGTTTGTAATAATGATTTAGCTACTTCTTTTGCTCTACTCATAATATTTTACTTCCCTCCCGTATAATCCGTTAAATTTACCATTTGAATAAACTACCTGACCTCTCAGTATAGTTGTTAAAACTTTTCCGCCTTTATTGCAATTTTCATATGGAGTCCATCCAGCTTTTGTTATTACTTTATCATCCTTTACAGGAGAATTATCAGTAATATCTATAATAACAAGATCTCCATCATATCCAGCAGCTATATTACCTTTATTTTTTATTTTAAAGATATCAGCTGGTTTATTACACATTACCTCTATAAGTCTTTTTAAAGTTATCTTTCCATCTTTTACTCCATTTAACATCATTTCAAGAGAATTTTCTACACTTGGAACTCCAAAAGTAAGTTTTGCAAGTTTCTCTTCAATAAGATGAGGAGCATGATCTGTACCGATAGTATCAAGAGTACCATCAGCCAGTGCAGCCCAAAGAGCATCATTGTCAGATTTTTCTTTCAGTTCAGGCTTCATTCTAAGAAGAAGCTGGCTTCTTTCAGTCTTACTTACATCATCTGTATTCAGGAAAAGATGGTGAGGAGTAACTTCACCAAATACCTTTGCTCCTCTTGCTTTAGCAGCTTTTAAAAGTTCTATTTCACTTGCTTTAGATAAGTGGCAAAGATAAAGTTCCTTATCATATTTCTCGCAAAATTCAATAGCCTTTGCTACCATTTCCTCTTCTGCATGTACAGATATTATTTTTGATTCTCTGAATATATTTTCAACAGTTTTTTCATCATCTATAAGCATATCTCCAGTAGACATATTAAGAAATATTTTAGTAGATGCTGTTTCATTTATTATATCTTTGATTTCACTGCTGTTATCTTTTTTACTTCCTCCAAAATGGAATCCATAATCAACATATGCTCTTCCATTCATAAGAGCTTTTTTATCAGCAAGAGCCTCTTTTGTAACAGTTACTGGAATAGTATTAGGCATATCTATAAATGTAGTAACACCACCTCTGGCACAAGCCATGCTTCCAGTAGTGAAATCTTCTTTTTGAGTAAGACCAGGATCTCTCATGTGAGTGTGAACATCTACTATACCAGGAAGTACATATTTCTCTTCTGCATCTATTATTTCTTCAGCAGGAGCAAAGATATTCTTTTCTATTTTAGTGATAACTCCATTTTCAATCAATATATCAGTGATGATATCTTTTCCATCTTTATCAATGATCTTACAATTTTTGACTAGCATAGTCCAGCCTCTTTCATTCCCTCTTCAATTTCAGCAGCTACTAATTTAGCAGCATTTGCTGGGTCTTCGTTTTTAGTTATAGGTCTTCCGATAACTAAGAAGTCACATCCGTTTATTATTGCATCTTTTGGAGTCATAATTCTTTTCTGATCGTTTGTTGCTGACCATCTAGGTCTAACACCTGGACATACAGTTTTGAAATCTTTTCCGCAAGCTTCTTTTATAAGTTTAGCTTCCCAAGGAGAACATACTACCCCATCAAGTCCAGCAGTTTTTCCTAATTTAGCCCAGTTTAATGCTAACTCTGCAAGAGATAATTTAGATTGGAAAGTTTCCTCTACATCTTCAGCAGAAAGACTTGTAAGAACAGTAACTCCAATAACTATATTTTCAGGATTTACAGCTTTTACTTCTTCAACTACTTTTGACATCATTTTTCTTCCACCACTTGCATGTACATTGAACATAAATACATTTTGCTTAGCAGCAAAAACTGATGCCATTGCTGTTGTATTTGGAATGTCATGGAATTTAAGATCAAGGAATATTTTTTTACCTTTAGAAGCAAGGTAGTTTATCATTTCACCTTTTGAGTTTAAGAAAAGTTCAAGTCCAACTTTATAGAAAGTAGCTCCGTCACCAATTTTTTCAACTAAATTTTTAGCAGCTTCCATAGTAGGAAAGTCAAGTGCTATTATCATTCTGTCTTTTGCGTTCATATCTTCCTCCAACATTTATTTTAATTATCTGTGTGCTATACCAACAAGTTCATTTATATTTTCAATATTATTTTCTTCACAGTATTTTTGTAATCCTTCAGCTACTTCCACAGGAAGAACAGGATTAAAGAATATACCAGTTCCAAGAGATACCATAGAAGCTCCAGCCATTATAAATTCAAGAGCATCCTCTGTACTAGAGATTCCACCCATACCAACTATTGGAATATTTACAGCTTTATATACTTGGTACACCATTCTTAAAGCTACTGGTTTAACAGCAGGTCCTGAGAATCCTCCAAATGTATTTCCTAAAAGAGGTTTTTTAGTTTTAAGATCAATTACCATTCCTAAAAGAGTATTGATAAGAGATACAGCATCTGCTCCATTCTCTTCTACAACTTTAGCTATATATGCAATATCAGTAACATTAGGAGATAATTTTACTACAAGAGGTTTAGTAGTTACTTTTCTTACTTCTCTTGTAACTCTTCCTGCAACTTCTGGATTAGCTCCAAAAGCCATTCCTCCATCTTTTACATTTGGACAAGATATATTTAATTCTATTATATCTACTTCTTTTATCTGCTCTACTCTTTTAGCTATTTCTATATATTCCTCAACAGTTTTTCCATTGATATTTGCTATTATATTAGTAGTGATGCCAGCTTCTTTCATATCTTTTAAGATATGAGTTTCAAAATAGTCAATTCCGGGATTTTCAAGTCCTACACAATTCAGCATTCCACCAGGAGTTTCAGCTATTCTTGTTCCATAGTTTCCATCTCTAGGCTCCATAGTAAGCCCTTTTACAACTATTCCTCCAAGTACATTTGGATCAAAATAATCTCTATATTCAAGTCCGAATCCAAAACATCCAGATGATGTGACAATAGGATTCTTAAAATCGACACCTAAGAATTTAGTTTCCAGTCTATTCATTTTTTTCCTCCAGATTAAATATTAATTACCACAACAAGTTTCTGTTCTTTCAGCAGGTTCAAGGTCAACAATAGTCTCAGATTTAAAAACAGGACCATCATGACATACTTTTTTCATTCCTTCTTTAGTTTTGATAGAGCATCCTACACAGGCTTTTACTCCACAAGCCATTCTTTCTTCCAGTGATATTTCACATTCTGTATTGTATTTTGATGAAGTTTTTGCTACTGCTTCCATCATTTTATGAGGTCCGCAAGTGAAAACCATATCAAATTTTTTACTGTTCATAAGCTCTTCCATTTTAACTATAACAGTTCCCTTAGTTCCAGCAGAACCATCATCAGTAGTTATATGAAGATCAGCACCATCAAAGTTAAAGTTAGAAAGGATTTCAACAGCATCAGCATTTCTTCCTCCAGCTATGAAAGTAACCTCATTGTTTTTCTTTAATACTTCTACAAGAAGCTTCATAGGAGCCATTCCCATTCCACCACCAACTACTAGAAGTTTTTTACCTGTCATATCAGTAGAAAATCCATGTCCAAGAGGTCCTTGGATGTTTATACTTTCTCCAGCTTTCATCTCAGCAAATTCTTTTGTTCCTCCACCTTTTACCTCATAGTAAAATTCAAGCTCCATTTTATTTTTATCTACATAGTGAAGACTGATTGGTCTTCTTAAGATGTGAAGCTTGTTCTTGCATTGAATCATAAAGAACTGCCCAGCTTTTGATACTGGAATGCTTTTTTCAGCTTTTAATCTCATAAGATAATTTTGTCCTGCAATGTGTTTATTTTCTAAAATTAGACAATCTTCTAAAAACATTTTTCCTCCTACAAATCATATATATTAAATTATTTTATTTCCTTACCGCAATAGTAGCAGAATTTCCCATAATCCTTTACTACTACTTTATTTGGTGTTTCTTCAAAATGAGTTACACATTTATGATTAGAACATACAATTTTATCATTTGCTACTACATTTTTTTCTTCTTTAACAGGGGCAGTGGATTTTTTTACTCCCAGTGCAAGAGCAAACATAGCTTCTCTCACAGGTACTCCATTGGCAGCCTGTTTAAAATATAGAGCATGTTTTGTATCATCTAAATCTACGCTTATTTCATCAACCCTAGGAAGCGGATGCATAACAATCATATGATCCTGACATTTTCCAACTATTGTTTCTTTTGATATTTTATATACTCCGCTGACTTTGTTAAATTCCTCAATATCCTCAAATCTTTCTTTTTGGATTCTTGTCATGTAAAGAACATCTATTTCAGAAAGAATAGGCTCATATTCAGAGCAGATACAATATTTCATTCCTTTTTCATCAAGCTCTTTTGTGATATATTCAGGTATCTGGATAGAATCTGGAGCTACAAAGTAGAACTCAGCATCAAACATTTCAAGTGCTTTAGTAAGAGAATGAACTGTTCTTCCATATTTAAGATCCCCAACAAAAGCTATTTTGACACCTTCTATTTTTTCCAGTTCTTTTTTTATTGTGAAAAGGTCTAAAAGTGTCTGGCTTGGATGTTCATTAGAACCATCTCCAGCATTGATTACAGGATTTTTTGAAACTTCAGAGGCGAATTTAGGTCCACCTTCTATATTATGTCTCATAACAATGATATCAGAATAAGCTTCTACCATTTTTACTGTATCTCTTAGAGATTCTCCTTTTTTAACAGAAGTAGCATCTGGAGAATCAAAACCTAGAACTTTTCCTCCAATTCTATATGCAGCAGAAGTGAAAGATAATCTTGTTCTAGTAGATGGTTCAAAGAAAAGGCTTCCCACTATTTTCTCATCTATTAATTTAGGCTCTGGTTTTTCAGATAATTCAAGAGCTAAATTCAAAACTTCTAAGACTTCCTCTTTTGTCAAATCTTTTATTGATATAAAATCTTTCATATTACCCTCCCATGAATACAATAATATAAAAAAGGGAATGAAAATCACAAAATGATGTGACTTCCATTCCCTATAATAAAAATGTTTTTTAAAATATTTAAAAATAGAAAAATAAAATAAAAGAATCCTAAGATAAAAACTGATATATTCAATTTATCATCAAATATCTTCATATATCCATAGCCTCCTTATATTTTTCTATATCTTGATTATAATATCATACTTTTTAGAAAAATTCAAGAGAAAATTCATGTTATTTTTTTAAAATTTCTATCAATTCTGATTTGTATCTATCAAGATTATTAACGAGGTCTTTTACTTGTTCATCACTAAGCTTTACAGTCTTTTCTGTAGTTGGAACAAACTTAAATTCTTCAGTAAGAGGAGTTTCAATAACTGGGAACATATAGTTCTTTTTAGGAACCAGACTTTGAAATTCTTCACTAAGAATATATTCCATAAATTTTTTAGCTCCCTCTTTTGTTTCTTTTTTATTTACAAGAGATGCACCTTCTAAATACATAAAAGTTCCATCTTCTAAAAGGAAGCTGCTGAATCTGCTTTGTTCTTCATCTTGTGAAAAGAAAAGATTGCTTGTAGCATATCCAACCATCATAGGAGCTTCACCAGCTGTAAATTTAGCAAATGCTTCACTCCAACCGGGTTCAGCTGTATATATGGCAGGTTTTAAAGCAGTCCAGAAATCTTTCCAGTCTTTTCCATAGAGAGCTATACTCCATAGAAGAGCTTCTTCCCCAGTAGATGAAGTAGCAGGATTTTCAACTAAAAGCTGTTTTTCCAGTTTTCCAAGTTCTGTAAGATTTTTTGGAGGAACAGGGATTTTTTTTGTATCATAGTTGATAGCAAGAAGTCCATAGTCAAAAGGAGTTACATATCCTTCTTTATCCATTATAAAGTCATTACTCTTTATATTAGAAGTATTTTTAGGGATATAAGGAGTGATAAGATTTTCCTTTTTTGCTATTTCAGTGCTTAAAGAAGTCAGTCCAATAACAACGTCTGCCTTAGGATTTTTTTCTTCAAGTTTAAGTCTTGATACAAGTCCATCAATAGATATGAATTTAATATCCACTCCAGTTTTTTCTTTAAATATTGGAGCAAAAGTTTTTCCTATCCATTTTGTAGAGCTGGGTCCGTAAACTACTATTTCTTCTGAAAAAGAAGAGACAGACAATAATAAAAATAATGATAAAACAAATTTTTTCATAACATCCTCCTAGAAATTTTGGGAGCAATAAAAAAAGCTGCCTGAGAAAGATAACAAGACAACTTCAAAACATTTCCTACGCTGGCATTATCCAAATCAGGTTTGACGGTCGAAATAAAATTTCCTCTCAGCTTTTCAGCTCCCGTATGATAATATTTAATTATACAAACTAACTATACACTTGAATATAAGGTTTGTCAAATAACTGCTTTATATTTTTTATTCTTTGTTGTATAATCTAATATATCATATAAAAAATAAAAAGTAAAAGAATTTAAGGAGGATTTTATGAAAAAAATACTACTGATGATATTTTTTGCAGTTTCAATGTCAGCTTTTGCCGTAGATGGTTATTTAAGAATAGGAGCAATAACTGAAACTAATTCATACAATCATGAGAGCGGGTCATTTGAAAATTATGCACCAACATTTAGTTTTGAGGCAACTCAGGATTTTCTTCTTGCTGATTTGGGAGCAGGGATAGCATATAATGGGAAAACTGGAGGTACTGATATAGGAACAGTTCCAGTATATCTTGTAGCAAGATGGAATCTTCTTCCAGTATTTTTCGAACCATACATTGTATTAAAAGCTGGTAGAGTGCTTATGACAAATGAAAGTGTAAGAAATTCAAGTCCAGATGGAAAAGGATATATAGCTGGAGGATTTGGAGTAGACTTTATGCCGTTCCAAGCAGAGCTTCTTTATTCAGAAACAAAAATAGATGGAGACAGAAGAGGATCAGATAGATTGAAACAATTATCTTTAGTTTTTGGATATAGAATATTCTAATCTGGAGGAAAAAATGTATAGAACAGAGGTAACATCCAAAAAGATATCTATGGAGGAATTGAAAAAAGATTACTGTGATAGAGAAAAGTTTGAAAAATTCTGTAAGGAATGCAGAAACTATGGAAGTACATGGTCATGTCCTCCCTATAATTTTGATGTAGAAGATTATCTAAAAAATTACAGCTACATATATCTTGTAGGAGTTAAAATTATTTTTGATGAAGAGACTTTGGATAAAGTAAATACAAAAGAGAAAATAAATGACTATACTACAGAAACTCTTAAATATATGAAGGATAAAATAATGATGGAGCTTTTGAGAGTGGAGAAAAGGTATGAAGGAAGTAAAAGTCTTTCTGCTGGGGGCTGTAAAATATGTGATGACTGTTCTAGAAAAAATAATACTCAATGCCAGCATCCTGATATGATGAGATATTCTCTTGAATCAATGGGATTTGATGTAGGAGGAATTTCAAGCAGGTTATTGGATTATGAATTGAAATGGGCAACAGAGACTCGTCTGCCTGAATATTTTTCTTTAGTTACAGGACTTATGACTAAAAGAGAGATAGAGGGATTTGAAAAGGAACTTAGAATGTTAAAGTAAATGATATCTGCTCTAAGCAGCTGAAAATATTTAAAATATCAAAAAGAGAGAAAAGTGAAATTGAGCTGAGAAGGACAAAAAAATTCTATCTTAGCTCTTTTCTTATATTTTTTAAAATACTAAATTTCAATTTAGATAAAAGATATATAAAAACTTCTGGGGGGCTTTTATGAAAAATATTCAAAAACATTTCATCCTTGTAATTATGGTAGTGGTATGTATTATTTTATGGAATCAAATTGTAGTTATGAAATATGGAACAACTCTTCCAACATATTTGAAATATTCATCACCTATTACAGAAAGGGAAAAGGATTATTTGAAGGTTCATAGCCCAATTCGGCTGGGAAGTGATATTACCGCTCCTCCAATTTCCTACTATGATAAAGCTACAGGAGAGTATGCTGGACTGATTGTTGATTATGTAAATTTTCTGTCAATTGAAACAGCAACACCTATTACTATAAATATGTATACTTTTTACAATTTAGTGGAAGCTTTGAGAGAGCAGAAAATTGATGTATGTGATATGTTTCCCAGTGAAAGCAGAGCAAAGGAATTTGATTTTTCTATTCGGATATATCGGTTGAAAACTGTAGTTATTTCTCCAAAGGATGGAAGTAATATACTGGATATTATGGAGTTGTCAGGAAAAAAGATAGCAATTCCAAAAGGAGATTTAGCAGCAGAGTATATCAATAATTTTTTAAAAGAAGAAAGAAAACCAATGGTTCAATTTGTTCCAGTTAATGATACAAAAACAGTTCTGGAACTTTTGCAGCAGGGGGTTGTTGATGCTGCAATAGGAGATGAAGTTGTTATTTCTACTTATTGGAAAGAGTACAATGTTTATGAAACTCAGAAATACAATGTGATTCTTTTATATGAAAAGGATGTAGTATTGGCTGTGAATAAAGATTCTGATCTGCTGCTGACAGTACTTAATAAGGGTATTTTACAGATGAAGAAAAATCAGATAGTGCCAAAGGTTCAACAGAAATGGTTTGGAATTTCCGAGTCTATAAGAGGAGAAAAAAGAGAGCTGGAGTCATTTATTAATATTGCAATTATTTTGCTTATATGTTTAATTGGACTTTATATATGGAATTATTTTCTTAAAAGAAGAGTGTTGGAGAAAACAAAAGAAATTGAAGAAAATAAGAAAAATATCAGTATGATATTGAATAATCTGGATATAGCTCTGTTTATTATAAATGAAGCCTGTGTAGTGATAGAATGCAACCAAGCCTTTTTGACTTTACTTTCTCAAAGCAGGAAGGATGTAGTGGAAAAAAGCCTTTTTGAATTTTCTTTTTTATCTGAACTATTGGAAATATCAAAATATTCTCAATGGAAGGAAGATATTAGCCTTAAATTTAGAAAAACAATAAAAAGCAGATGTTATGAAGTTAAACTATCTCCTTATATTTCAAGAGAAGAAAAGCTTAGAATTTTAAGTATAGAAGATATAACAGAAAAACTTATTATAGAGAGAAAGCTCCATCAAGAAAATAAAATGATAACTATAGGACAGATATCAGCTGGTTTGGCACATGAAATAAGAAATCCTCTTGGAACAATAAGAAATGGAATTTATCTTATTAAAATGAAAGTATCTAATAAATCCCAAGAAAAAGCTATCAGTATGATGGAAAATTCAATTCAAAGGGTTAATAATTTGATTGAACACTTACTTAGATTTTCAAGAACAGCATCAGATAAATGTACTCAGGAAAACATTGAAACAATAGTAAGTAATATAATGACTTTAATGGAAACAAAGTTAAAAGCTAAAAAAATTCAATATCATGTTAATTTAGAGGGGAATTTTACAGTAACTCTAAATATAGAGGCTGTTAATATTATTTTAATTAATCTTATTGAAAATGCAATTGATGCTTTTTTAGCTGATAAAGAGGACAATTTAATACAAATTTCTATTTCTACTACAGAGGATTCTCTTCGTTTTTTAATTGAAGATAATGGAGTGGGAATATCAGAAGAAGCACTTCCTTATATTTTTGATCCTTTTTATACAACAAAAGGAGAAGGACATGGTACAGGGCTGGGGCTATATCTTGTATATAATGAAGTTAAAAAATATAATGGAGATATCTCAGTTGAAAGTCAATATGGGATAGGTACAAAGTTTTTTATTTCTATTCATTTTTAAAAAGGAGAATTAGATGCTTGCAGATTATAAAATTTTAATTGTAGATGATGAAGCAGATTACAGAGAGATGTTTTCTCTCATATTAGAGGAGAAAGGGTATTGTATTTATCTGGCTGCCTGTATCGCAGAAGCGAGAGAAATCATCAAGAATCATAAAATTGACATGGTAGTAACAGATCTGATTATGAAAAATGAAACAGGGATAGAGCTTCTTCATTGGATAAAAAAATATGATGCTGAGATAGGAGTTATCATTGTTACTGCATATGGAACAGTTGAAACAGCAGTTCAGGCGATACAGAATGGGGCATATAATTATTTTATTAAAAGTAATGATCCGGGAACTTTACTTTTGGATATTGAGAGGTTTTTGCAATTAAAACAACTTAAATTAGAAAATAGTTTACTAAAAAATCAAACTAAGGAAATGTCTCTGCTTGAATCTAATAATGCTGATATGCAGAACATATTGGATATATGCAAAAGAGTTGCAAAAAGTAATATATCTGTTTTAATTCTTGGAGAATCTGGAGTAGGAAAAGAAGTAATAGCCAGATATATACATGAAAAAAGTGAAAGAAATACCTTTCCATTTGTTCCTGTTAATTGTCAAGAATATTCAGAAGGAGTTTTGGAATCAGAATTGTTTGGACATGAAAAGGGTTCTTTTACAGGAGCAATTAAACAAAAAATAGGAAAATTTGAAGAAGCCAGCCACGGAACATTATTTCTTGATGAAATTGCAGATGTTTCAATGAACACACAGGTAAAGCTGTTAAGAGTACTGGAAGACAAAAAAATAGAACGTGTTGGCGGAGATAAAAAAATGGATGTCAATATCAGATTAATTTCAGCAACCAACAAAAATATTTATGAAGCTGTTAAGAGTGGGATTCTTCGAGAGGATTTCTTATACAGAATTAATGGAATTGTTATCTGTGTTCCTCCTCTTCGAGAACGTCCAGAGGATATTGAAAGTTTTATTCATTTCTTTGTTAAAAAATTTGAAATGGAATTGAAGAAAAAAATAGAATATATAGATGAGGAAACAATGAATTTTTTAAAAAACTATCATTATCCGGGTAATATTAGAGAATTAAAAAATATAATTGAACGTTTGATAGTTTTAGCAGAGGGATCTGCTATTCATTTTAAAAATGCAAAAAGGTATTTACAACACACAGAAGAAGATGCAGTTTCACATTCTGATGAAAACTTACGAGATGCAAGAGAGCAGTTTGAAATAGAATTTATACGTTCTAAAATCAAAGATTGCAAAGGAAATTTATCTAAGGCTGCGGCTGCTTTGGATATCAGCAAACGTCAGTTAAATAATAAAATTTTAGAATACAATCTTAGAGAATGGATTCAATCACTCAAAGATTGATACACCTTTCTTTGATATATAAAATATAATAAAAAAATTTAAATTCAGCTTAAAAGAAAAAATATATTATAAAAATATTTTATATATTTAAAAATATAATTTGTCAAAGAATAAATAAGCAGGAAATATATTTCTCAAATTAGGAAATATATTTCCTGTTTTTGCTTAAATTTAATAATATTTTTTCTGCTGTTTAAAGAAAAACGCATCTTTTCCTATTGGCATAATAATTGCTGTATATTATGCTGAACATTATGCATAATAAAAATAAAGGAGGGAAAGATATGAGGACAGCAAGAAAACCTAAAATTTGGGAGGCTTTAGTTCCTATTGTAGGAATGGCAGTAATTATTGTTTATTCCATGCTTGTATTAAAGGTAGATCCACATATTCCTATTGTAATTTCAACTATACTGGCAGGGGCTATGGCATTGAAAGTAGGATGCAGCTGGTTTGAAATAAGAAATGGAATGATTGAAAGTGTTTACAGAGCTGTAGAGGCTTTGATTATCGTTATGATTGTAGGAATGTTAATTGGGTCATGGGTTTTAGCAGGATCTGTTCCAGCAATGATTTATTATGGATTGGAATTGATTTCACCAAAGTTTTTTCTGCCTACTGGATGTATCTTATGTGCAATTGTATCTGTTGCAACTGGAAGTGCTTGGACTTCTGGAGGAACAATAGGAGTAGCTCTTATGGGAATTGGAACAGGTTTGGGAATCAACCCTGCACTTACAGCAGGAATGGTTATTTCAGGAGCATATTTTGGAGATAAAGTTTCTCCATTGTCAGACAGTACCAATGTTGCTGCTGCTACTGCGGAAACTGATTTATATATGCATGTAAGATCAATGATGTATACAACTGTTCCAAGTTTTTTAATAGCACTTTTACTGTATTTGATTATAGGATTAAGATATGATACTTCATCAATAAATTTGGAGAATATAAAATTGATAAAAGATGCACTTTCTACAACTTTTGTTATTAGCCCATGGTTATTGATACCTCCAATAGTAGTATTGATAACTGCTGTAAAAAAAGTTCCAGCTATTCCTTCATTGCTGCTTGCTGCAACAGTTGGAAGTGTATTTGCTATGATTTTTCAAAATGCAAGCCTTGTAGATGTTTTGGATGTTCTGCAAAATGGATATGTAGGAGAAACTAATGTAGAAATTGTAAATAAGCTACTTACTCGAGGTGGAGTCAATGGAATGCTGTGGACAATTTCCCTTATAATTTTTGCTCTATGTTTTGGAGGGATTTTGGAAAAGGCGAAATTTACTGAAGTAATTCTGGAAAAAGTAATAAAATATATTCATTCAGTTGGAAGCCTTGTGGCTACAACTATTGTGACTGGAATTCTTTGTGATTTTGTTCTTACAGATCAATATCTAGCAAATATTATTCCAGGAAGAATGTATTATAAAGTATATGATGATATGGGACTGGAAAGATATTATCTCTCTAGAACATTGGAAGATGGAGGTTCGCTCTGGTCACCTATGTTCCCATGGAATGGTTGTGGAGCATATCAATCTGCAACTTTAGGTGTTCCTACATTCTCTTATTTTCCTTATGCGTTTTTAAATTTAATAAATCCAATAGTATCTATTATTATGGCTTACTTAGGAATAGCAGTATTCAGAAAGAAACTTCAAGATCAAGATATTGAAATTATTGAGGTAGAAAATTTAAATGAATTAGATGCAATTAGAAATGAAATGGAATAAAAGAATAACAGGGGGAGTATTCATATATTCTTTAACTGCATCCCTTTTACATTAGGGATGCAGTTATTATTATTTTATCTCTCTATTCCGTCTCTAGCCATTACCCCTATATTGTAATAATGCTTTATCTCTTTCATTTCAGTAACAAGATCAGCACGATCTATAATTGCCTGAGGAGCATATCTTCCTGTAAGGACAAGCTCAACATTTTCAGGCTTTAATTCCATAAGAGCCAATATTTCATCTTCAGTTACCAAACCAAAGAAATGAGCTACACAGATTTCATCTAATATTACAAGTTCATAATCTCCACATATAAGAGCCTCTTTAGCCCTTTTCAAGCCAGCCTTAGCCTTGTCGATATCTATCTGCTGTACATGATCTTTTGAGATTATACAGTTTTCCGTTCCGAATCTTTCAATAATTATATTATCTAATTTAGCAAATGTTCTAAGCTCTCCATATTCCTGTCCTTTCATAAACTGACCTATATAGACATGATAGTCATTTCCAAGTGCTCTTACAGCTAAACCAAGAGCAGCAGTAGTTTTTCCCTTTCCGTTTCCTGTATATATTTGAGTGTATCTTTTCATAATAATTCCTCCTTTGGAAAAAGTTATGTAGAGAATCTGCATATTTAAAGAATATCATAAAAAGCAAGACATAACAAGGGATTATATTACTTTGACTTTTTGGAGGATAAATTATATAATTTTTTATATGAGTCTTTAAAAAGGAGTGATGCAAATGACTAGAGAGAAATATTTTAAAGATTTAAAAAAGAGAATTGATGAAGTCTTTTTGGATTTCAATAAGTCAGGAAAAGAAAAAAAGATAGAGCTTGAAGAGATAAAAGAAATACTTTTAAATGAAAATGTAAGAGATGAATATTATGAAGACTTAAAAAAATATATTGAAATAAAACTGGAAGCAATTGGAGTTTTATAAATAAGACAAAATGAAAAGTGAAACTCTTATCATTTAACAAGAAAATTTGTTTTGAGAGTGAAAAAAGCAAAAATATTTTAAAAAAATGACGAACTTTTTCGCTGAAAATGACGGAATTTTCTTGAAAAAAATAAATAAAAAAATATTTAAAAAATAAACCGTTTGAGAGGGACATCAGGAGAAATCTTGATGTCTTTTATTTTGCTCCTTAATCCAAATACTGTAAATGCTATACCGTGTATAGTTTCATCGGATACGAAGAGAACCGATACGAATCCTACCGCACGCGGTCAGGTGAACACTAATAATAACAGTCTTAATAATAACAAAAAGAATAATAATAACATAAAAGATAAAAAGATAAATAATACACACACAGAGGTGGAAGAAAAAGTTGGTGATAGAGCAGAACATAAAAATGAAATCAAGAAAGAAAAATTAAGTGATGCGCCTATGGAGATACAGGATATAAAATGAGGTGGCAAAATATTTTAAAAAACATAGAAATACAATATGCTACAAGTTGGAAGAGGGAGACATACTCTATCGGAAAATTGGAACAAGTATTTTAATCTACACTAGAAGCCTGATTTTTTTACTGGAATAATTTTGAGTACTTCACGAATCGTCATAAATCGTCACAATTCATCACTGGTTTATTTTTTCTCAAAAAGGTATCATATACCTATGGAAAAAACAAACACAGGAGGTAGCAAAATGGCAACAGAAGACAATCAAGTAATATTAGCAGTGGTGCAAAAGGAAATTACAAAGGTGGAAAGTTCTATCAAAAGAGAAAAAGCTATATTGAAAAATATAGATGACATCACAGCAACTATTGAACACATAGCTGAACAGATAGAAGCAGGAACACCACTTCCAGAAAATTCAGCATATGAATCATATGGGGAATGGCAGACAAGCGCAGAAAAAGAGATCAAGTCTTATCACTCTTCACTGGAAACTATCGACAAGTACAGAAGCTTACTGGCAGCGTATCACTTCTATGTGAAAAATAATACTCCAGAGGCTTAACCACAAATTAAAAAATAGGACAGTCTTTCAAAAACTGATGGAATCAAAAGAATCGAAGAGAGAATGACAAGGATAGAAGAACAGTTGATGAAACAAAATGGGTGTTGAAGAAAAAATGAAAAAAATCATCCCTTTAAAAAAAGAATAAAAATAAAAAAGGTCCTCAGTATAAATTTACTGGGGATTTTTGTATTTAAGAGTACTTTAAAAAAGTTCTCTTTTATATACTTTTGCGAACACTTGCATTTTTGTTTATACCAAAAATTTCTTTAACTCATAATTTAATACACTATACTTACATGATAGATAATATATTATTTTCTCAAAAAAGTCAATATTTTAAATTTAAATAATATTCTCTAAAATTAATAAATAAATAGGTATTCGCAAAAGTATATAATTGCGAACAGCAAAAGGGGGTCATTTTGACAATAAAGTCCTATAAAATGTAAAAATGAAAATTGCAGACATGTTTTATATTTATTAAAATTTATATATTTTTTTTATGGAGGGAAAGATGATAGAAAAGATTATGAAGGCTGTAAAAAGCGGTAACAAAAAAAGGGGAAGAAATATTACAGTAGGAGCAGTAGTGGGAATGCTTCTATCTTGTACAGCTGTAATGGGGACAGATGTATCAGGGTTAGAAATAACAAAAGATAGTGACATAATAATATTTAAAGGTGAAAATGGAAATGAATTTGATCCAGAAAAATTAGAGGGGAATCCATATCCTGATAATACTTGGGCTAATAATACTTATACAAATAATTCTTCAATAGTTGGAGAAAATGCAAGTGGTAATGCTTATGGAGTAAAAGTAAGCGAATCAATAAGCATTGTAAATAATGGGGAAATAAGAGGAAGTTCTGAAAATGGTCATACTTATGGAATAGGTATATCAGAAGATATAGAAATAAAAAAATTAGAAAATAATGGAATGATAATTAGTTATAGTGAAAGCAATGGAGATAGTCATGGAATAACAATTGGAATGATTGGAAAGTCAGCTAAAGTAACAGAACTAATAAATAGAGGCTTTATAAATGCAACTAGTACTGAAGGGGAAAGTTATGGAATATCTACTTTTGCGTCAGTAGAAATAGATAATTTAATAAATGACGGTCTTATAAGAGGAACTACTAGAGCTACTGGAGAGAAAAATGGTTATGGAATAAAAGTTTTTTTTGGTAGTAAAGTAAATAGTTTAACAAATGATGGTCTGGTAATTGGAACTGCTGTAGGTGGAGAAGGTTATGGAATAGAGATTAAAAACAGTAAAGACTTCTCAGACTCATCAGCAGTAAATGTAGAGAATATAAAAAACAATGGAATTATAAGTGGAACTAGTACTGATAATGATGGTTATGGAATACTTATTGGTGACTCAGTAGATGGAGGACTAGTAAGTGTGGGAAAAATATTAAACAATGGAATTATAAGTGGAAGTAGTTCTGTTGAGGATCATAATAAGTATGGTTATGGAATATTCGTTGGATCTAATCACGGTGGTGGTCCAGGAATAGTAGGGCAAATAGAAAATAATGGAATTATAAGTGGAAATGGATTTGTTGAGAGTGTTTCTAGTTCTGGAATATCTACTGAATCAGATTCAAAAATAAGTGAAATGGTAAATAAAGGAATTATCTATGGAAAAAAGTATGCTATTTCTGTAGCGCCTGGAACAATAGAGAGTGCAAAAAATTATGGAATTCTTGTATCTAATAATGCTGATGGAGATGTAGTAAATAGTTATTTGGAGATAATTGCTCCTGGTGAGTCTCCAAGTAGTGGAGCCTCAATAGAAAATTATGGATTAGCTTTCTTGGTTGATGGTGATGTATATAAAGCAAAAGATAATTATGGAGTTCCCTATAATAAATTTGGGGAGAAACAAACAGTTGGTGAATATACTATCATAAATGCTAAGAACACTGGCAATAATGATGATATAAAAACTGTAAGTATGAAATTAAAAAACGGAATTCTATTCCATGATAATTCTGATACTTCGAGAATAAAAGATTTCTCTTCAGAAAAGAAATATATTTTAAATGGAATAGAAGATACTCTAAAAGTTTCTGGTATGGAAAATGAATTAAATAACAGTGTAATCAATGCATATAAAACAGCAGTAGTTATAAATGAAAACATGTCAATGCTTACTCTTGATAATACAGTAGTAAATGGAGGAGTTGCAGATGGTAGTACAACAATAAGTATAACTGAAAATGGAAGTACTCTTACTGTAAAAGGTGACTCTGTAATAAATACTAGAGATAAAGGGGTTGCTATAACAGTAGATGGAAATGACAATGCTGTTGTTTTAGAAGGAAATGCAATAGTTAATGGAAAAATGGAAGCTGCTGGAAAGGATAATATTCTTGCTCTTTATGGAAAAACAAAAGGAAGTATGAATATGTTTCATGATATATCTGGATTTGCTGATATGAATATAGACAACAATGTAACATTCTCTGAAGAGATGACAGTAACAGGGACTGATAGAGTGACAGTGGAAGGAACAGGGGTATTAAATCTTAGATTGAAAAAAGAAACTCCAGTAACATCACCATATGGTACTGATACACCACCTACAGCAACTCATGCTTTTTCAGGTAGAAGTGGTAAACACAAAATGACGATAGAGGGATCAGGTGAAGTAGGAACTTTAAATTTCATAACAAATGGAATAGGAAGAGAAATATTAGTTGATATGGAAAACATAAAACTTGAAAATATGCAGATAAGAGCAAGTTCAATTATAGATAAAGCTGAATTTGATGGAAATTACATACGTTTAGGAGCAGGTTCAGATTTAAATGGAATTGTAAATCCAAAAGAAGTAAAAAGATATGGTCAATTAAATAAAATATACAAAAGTATTTACAACAGCAGAGAAGAAAATATTGATGGATTGAGAGATATATTAAGTCTATCAACTTATCTTGGAAAAAATTATGATTACAATAATATTACAGATGAAGAACAGCTTCTAAGTCTTGTAACTTACTTAAACAGTGTCTATACTGGAACTCCTTACTCATACAGTTCAGAGTTATCAAGAAGATCAGTGGGAATGTTCAGAGATATAGTTGTTGATAATATTTTCAGACCAGAGACAAATAAATGGTTGATAATGGGTGGACTTACTCACGCTGATGGAGGCACTAAAGATACATACTATGGAAGAAATTATCATGGATTTGATACTGGAACATCAGATACAAGTGCAGATATGAAATTGACTGGAGCATATATGCTGGCTAAATATGGATATTCAGAAAATACTTCTCTAGGTTTAACACTTGGAGGAAATAAAAGTGAAGCAGAACTAGATATGGCAAAGGTAAAAGGAAACAGCGGGTATTTAGGTGCATTTGCTGAAAACTATAGAGGAAACTTGACATTGAAAGTAGGAGCAGGGGTAGGTTACAAGTTTTAACTAAATAAAAAAATATTAAATTAGTAGTGAAGGGCTGGCTGATATAGCCAGTCTTTCGCTTAAATATAATAAAGGGGAAGATATGACAGAAGGGGAGTTTATAAGATTTTACAAGACAAGAAATAAAATCAAAAGTCATAGAGAAGTAAGAGAAAAAATAGAATTATTTTGGAATGTACTTTTGAAAGCACTGGAAGAAGATAAAAAAGTAACATTCAAAGAATGGGGAGTATTTGAAAGAAAAGAAATGAAACCTAGAAAAGTGTTAGTGCCAATGTGGGAAAAACCAACTTATACAGAACCAAGAGAAGCAATTAAGTTTAGAGCAGGGAAAGGACTTATGAAAATAGCTAACGGTGACACAGATGAATAAAAGAAAAATGGCTAAATTATATGTGAAAATGAGTCCAGAGAAATTGTCAATAACTGATGCAATAGAAGAGATAACTGAAGTTCTTGAAACGATAAAGGAAGCAATAGCCCTAGATGGAGAGGTAAGATTTCTAAAAAGAGGAGCATTTGAAATACTCACAAGACAGCCAAGAGTAGTATCTAATCCTGTGACAAGAGAAAGGATGACAGTATATCCTAAAAAGACAGTGAGGTTCAGAGCATCCAAAAATATGAAATAATTGATTGAAGGCAGAGAGAAAATCTCTGCCTTTTGACCCTAAATTTAATTTCTAAATTATTTATTTTACCACCAGTTTTTTCTTTTAAAATATAAAATCATTCCTGCAACAACAATAAACATTAATCCTAAAATAAAGTAATATCCATATTCCCAAGATAGTTCTGGCATATACTTAAAATTCATTCCATAAAGTCCAGCTAAAAAACTCAAAGGAATAAAAATAGTAGATATAGTTGTCAATATTTTCATAATTTCATTCATACTGTTTCCTATAGATGAATGGCAAAGCTGAATTAAATCATTACTTCTGTTATAGATTATTTCTATACTTTCATAAATTATGGTGCTATGATCATGAAGATCCTTTAAATATATATTCATGCTTTCATCAAAATAATCAATATTTGAAATTTTTATTAAGATTTCTTTAATCGGTATAACATTTCTTTTAAATTTTGAAATTTCTTTCTTTAAACTTATAATTTCTTCTATGATTTTTTGAGAGGGATTATTTACTATTTTTTCTTCTAAAACTTCTATTCTTTCTTCAAAATTTTCTAAAATTAAAAAGTAATTATCTACAATAATGTCAAAAAGTGCATACATCAAATAATTTTCTTTTTTATTCCTTAGCTTTCCTATTCCATTTTCTATTCTTTCTTGTAAGTTATTAAAAATATTTCCAGTTTTTTCTTGAAAAGTTATTAAATACCCTTCTCCTAAAATAAAAGAAATCTGTTCATATTCAATTTCATCACTTTTTTTATTTAGATATATCATTTTTAAAAAGAATGATATATATTTTTCTCTTTCTTCAAATTTTGGACGTTGATTTATATTTAATATATCTTCCAATATTAAATTATCTATTTCATAAAAAACGCCTATTTTTTTTATTAATTCAACATCATGTACACCTTCAATAACTATCCAATTTACAAAATCTTTTTCATTAAAAAAAGATAATTTATCAAGAGAATTGTCAATTACTTTTTTTACAGTTTCCTTATTATATGAATAAAGAATGATTTTTATCTTTTCATCTTTTAACTCTCCTGTATATATAAGAGTTCCTGGTGCAAGTCCAACTTTTTTATTTTTCATACGAACCCTCCATTAATACAATATACATACAATAATTATATGTATCAAAATTTATAATAAAATAAAACAATAACTTCTAACCTATAACCCTTCTTGAAGTCTTATAAAATAAGGAAATTTAGCCATCTGAATCTTTTTTAGTCATAGACCTTTTATATGGTATAACAGATATTATAACATCTTTTAAATTACAAAAAAAGGCTATAAACAAAACTTATTTGTTTACAGCCTTAAAAAGGCAGAAATTAATCTGCCCTTTTTTTTAATATATTGCTTCCTGTTTAATTATTTTATTATATGCAAGAATTACTTTACTCCATTTTTCAAACTTATTTTTTACAACATCTAATGTAAGTCTTTCTTCAGATAGTGCAATTAAGTGGAATAAAACAAAACCAGATGTGTCAGCCCAGTGGATGTGATAATCTTTTAAATCAAAGTTGAAAAATGTTTCTGTTAATCTATCTTTTATTTCCTTTGCTGAATAGTCAGGAGAGTGATAATCTACATTAATGAGTTCTTCTCCCCATATATTAGAGGATAATTTCCATCTGTACATAGATTTTTGCTCTATCTTGATAGTATAATAATCTTTTTCCTGCCAATCTGTAAATCTCACTTCAAATTCTTTTGTCATAGCCATAACACCACCTCCTGTTATTACTTTATATACTTCATAAAGTATGTTCTGTCAATTGCAAATTTAGAAATAATTGGTATAATAAGGAGAGGAATATTTTCCTAAAAACTTCTTAAAAATATAATAACAAATCATTTGTGGAAGCTGTTTTCAAGTAAAAAATATAAAATAATTTTTTTCTAAGGAAAATTCAAAGATTATATCTTAGAGATAGATGTCATCATAACGTGAAAAAAAAGGGTTTATATTTTTGAGAAAAAGAGGTATTATATATAAGGGGAAATTGTCTGTAAATAGTTTAGTGATGAAAGGAAAATTGATGGATATAAATGAGAAAATATCTCTAAATGCAAGAGAAATAATGAAACTGGAAATAGAAGAGGCTGGAGGAAATGAGGTATTTTTTAGAGGTATTCCAAATGAGAATGGAATAGTCACAGAAGTAGAGGTACTTGCAAGAGGGAACAAGTATTCTGTTCCAGCTATAATCAAAGCCATGAAAAAAGGAGAGGTTTTAATTCATAACCACCCCTCTGGTTTTTTATACCCATCTGATGCAGATGTGGAAATTGCTTCTATGTATTCCAACAGAATGGCAGGAGCATCATATATTGTAAATAATGGACTTACAGATGTCTATGTAATTGTGGAACTTTTTTCTGACAGTAATGTAGAGATAGATATAACACCATATTTTGAAAAAACAGGATTATTATCTCAAACTTTCAAAGGATTTGAGTACAGAGATGAACAGCTGCATATGGCTAAACATATTGAAGCTGGATTAAATAATGAAAAAAAAGTAATAGTGGAAGCTGGAACAGGAACAGGGAAAACTCTGGCGTATCTTATTCCTAGTGTAGAGTGGGCTATAAAAAATAAAAAAAGAGTAGTAATATCTACTAATACAATAAATCTTCAAGAGCAGCTTTTAAATAAAGATATACCTATAGCTAAAAAAGTAGTACAGGGCGATTTTAGATATATCCTTGTAAAAGGAAGAGGGAACTATCTTTGCAATAGAAAATATTTTAATCTGGCTTTGGGAGAAAATGTGAATTTTGAAGAGTTTTCAAATTCACAAAAAACTCAATTTAAAGAAATAATATCATGGGGTAAAAAGACTGAAAAAGGAGATAAGTCAGAACTTCCTTTTGAGGTGGATAACAGTGTATGGGAATTATTTCAAAGTGAAACAGATATTTGTGCAGGAGCAAAGTGCCCTTATAAAGGGGAATGTTTTTTCTTGAAATCTCGTGAAGAGAAGAAAAATGCAGATATTCTTATAACAAACCATCATATGTATTTTTCTGATTTAGCCATCAGAAAAGAGATAGGATTTAATACAGAATATTCAATACTTCCAGAATATGGACTGGTAGTGTTTGATGAAGCTCATAATATAGAGAAAGTAGCAAGGGATTATTTTTCTTATGAAGCATCAAAATACAGTTTTACAAAAATAATGAATCAGATATTTGCAACAGAAGGAAAGAAAAAAAATACAGGAAGTCTGGATGTATTATTGAATTATATAAAGAATACCTCTATGGACAGCAGAAGTATTTTAGAAAAAGAAATTAAAGATATTAAAATAAAACATAAGTCTTTGTTTTTAGAGGGAAGAGAGTATTTCAATCATATAATAGAAGTGTTTTCAAAGGGGCAAATGGGAACATTTACCTTTAGAGCCAAAAAAGAAGAGATGGAAAATTCTCCTTTTCTCAGCAGTCTCATAGATTTTAGAGAAAAATTTACTTCTGAATACAACTCATATATGAGAAAAGTAAGAAGTTTAATAAAGGAATTAAGAGATGAAGAAGATGAACAGGGAACTATAAATGATTTTGTAAAGTACACAGACAGACTGGAAAACTTTTTTAATAATTTTAGATTTATAAATGATTTTGATGATGAAGAATTTATCTATTGGATAGAAGTAAACAGTAGAAAGAGCAATTCCAAGCTTGTGGCTACACCTCTTAAAATAGATAGTGAACTTCAGAAAAATCTATATATTAATTTAAAGCAGATAATATTTACATCTGCTACTATTGCTATAGGAAGCGATTTTTCATATTTTAAAGAATCAATAGGATTAGAAGAAGATACTTTAGATAAAGTAATACATTCTCCATTTGATTATGATAAACAAATGAAAGTGTATATTCCTGATGATATTCCTAATCCATCTGACAGAGATTTTGTAGATGAAATTTCAGAGTTTTTAAAAGCTCTATTGATAAAGTCTAGAGGAAAAACTTTTGTTTTATTTACTTCGTATTCAGCATTGAATTATGTTTATTATTTATTGAGAGATGATCTGGAAGCTAATGGAATAGAATTATTTATACATGGAATGGCACCAAGAACTCATTTAGTAAATATGTATGTGAATGGGCGAAATCCTGTTCTTTTTGGAACAGACTCTTTTTGGGAAGGAGTGGACATCAAAGGAAAACAATTAAGTTCAGTAATAATAGTAAAACTTCCTTTTAAAGTTCCCAGCGACCCTGTAACTGAAGCAATAATAGAGAATATAACAGCTCAGGGAAAAAATTCTTTTATAGAATATCAGATACCAGAAGCTGTAATAAAGTTCAAGCAGGGAATAGGAAGATTAATAAGAAGTAAGACAGATCATGGAACTGTGACTATATTAGATAACAGAGTTATTAACAAAAGATATGGAAGATATTTTATGGAGTCTATTCCAACTAAAAATATTAAAATTGTTGGTAAATCAGCTGTATTAAAAGATATGGAAGCTGACATCAAAGGTGGGTACAATGAAGAAATTTAATTTATTTGGCTTAAAATTTATGTTTGAAATAAAGAGAAGCGACAGGAATGATGCTGAGATATATTCAAGTTCATACAGCTTGAGAGAAAAAATCTTGTATCTAATTCTTGTAATGTTTGTAATTGCTTTTAGTTCAAAGATATCTCTATTGTCACGTAATAATAACTATAAAGTGGGAGATGTAGTAATTTCAGATATATATGCTCCTAAGACTATAGTTTTTAGAGACCAGAGTGCTAAAGAGAAAATAGTAGAAGAAATGATTGTGAAATCAGGAAAGGAGTATATTTATTCTGCTGATGCAGGAAGAATATATCTTGAAACTTTTGATGATTTCTTTAATGATGTATATTCTATGAAAGAAAAAGAGCACAATGAAGTAGATTTTAAAAGTCTTGAAAAAAATACAGGAAGAAAAATATCTGAAAATATGATTCAAGAAATACTTCGTTTAGATGTAAAAGATATAAAAAAATTACAAAAGGAAACAAGAAGTTTTCTTGAAGGACTTTATGAGAATGGAATTGTACAGGAAAAATCAATTATTAAGTACAATCCTCCTTATGATGAGAAAATAAAAAAACTTCCAGAACTAAATAAACTGGTAGTTGAGACATTTGCAACTCCAAACTATATTTATGATGAGGATAAGACTAAAAGATCACTTCAAGAGAAAGTTTCTCAAATAAATGATCAGTATATAGAGATTAAAGCAGGAACTTTAGTAGGTAAAAAAGGTGAAATTCTAAATGAGAGAAGAATAAAGATTTTAGAGGCATGCGGTGTTTATTCTTATAAGAAAAGTACAGGAATAATACTTGCAAATCTTACTTATCTTTTTATAATTGCTACACTGTTTTATACAGTAGTATTTAATAAACATAAAAAAGAAATATTGAATAAAAATTATTATAGAAGTGTTTTCTTGATAATAACAGCGTTTTTCTTGGTATTCAGATTTATAAATAATGATTTGATTTATCTGGTGCCTATTGATACAGCATTGTTTTTACTAATACTGCTGACGAATACAAGATTTGCAACATTGATGTTTTCATTTATGATGTTGTTTTTAATGCCGATTATTGATTATGATCTTATATTCCTTGTAGTATATGTAGCTTCTTTATCATTTGGAGCATATCTAGTAAGGAAAGTAAATACAAGAGCAGGATTGATAGCAGTAGGAATCCAGCTTTCTATATTGAAGATAACACTGTTCCTTTTATTAAGTGCATTTTCGCAGGTGGAGACATTTGGAGCAGCTTTAAAATCAGGAGAAATGGTATTAGCTGGATTGATTTCTGGAATGATAACAATAGCTCTTTTACCATATTTTGAAAAGACATTTAATATATTAACTCTTTTCAAACTGCTGGAATTGGGAGACCTTTCTCATCCGTTGTTGAAAAAATTATCAATGGAAGCACCAGGAACATTCCATCACTCTATGATGGTGGCGACTTTGTCTGAAAATGCAGCAGCAGCAGTTGGAGCAAATGCAATTTTTACAAGGGTAGCATCATATTACCATGATATAGGAAAATGCAAGAGACCAAAATTCTATGTGGAAAATCAACAGAATGGGGAAAATCCTCATAATAAAGTATCGCCGTTTATGAGTAATCTAATAATAACATCTCATACAAAAGATGGAGCAGAGATGGCAAAGCAGTATCAGATTCCTAAAGAGATAAGAGATATAATGTATGAACATCAGGGAACAACATTTTTGGCATATTTCTATAATAAAGCTAAAAGTCTTGATCCAAGTGTAACTAAAGAGGAATTCAGATACAGCGGACCTAAGCCGAGAAGTAAGGAATCAGCTATTATTATGCTGGCAGACTCGATAGAAGCAGCTGTGAGATCAATAGATGATAAAACACCAAGAGCTATGGAAGAGATGATTAGAAAGATAATCAGCAGTAAAATAGAGGATAATCAACTTTCAGAAGCTGATTTGACATTTAAAGAGATAGAAATAATTATACAAACATTTATCAAATCTCTTATAAGTATACACCATGTAAGAATTAAATATCCGGGGCAGAAATAATCAAATAAAGATATAAGGAGAAAAATATGGATTTAGTTGTAGATATGTCGCTAGAGATAGAGGGATATGACACCCTTGTTAATGAAGAAGAGATGAAAAAGTATATCAAAGAAGCTCTTGAGAGTGAATTTGAAAGTGACAGACCAGTATATCTGTCTATTCTTTTTACAGGAAATGAGGAAATACAAGTAATCAATAAACAATATAGAGGAAAGGATCAACCAACAGATGTAATATCTTTTGCATATCATGAGACAGAGGATTTTGATATAGGTCCTTATGATACACTGGGAGATATAGTTATCTCTATGGAAAGAGTAGATGAGCAGGCAGCAGAATATAACCACTCTCCTAAAAGGGAACTGTATTATGTACTGACTCACGGATTACTTCATCTGTTAGGGTATGATCATATAGAGGAAGATGATAAAAAAGAGATGCGTGCAAGGGAAGAAGAGATCCTTGGACAATTCGGCTACACAAGAGAGATGTGATATTATGAATAAGGACTGGAAAAAAAAGGGAGTGACGGAAAGCTTCAACGTTGCTTTTGAAGGATTGTTTGAAGCTATAAGAAGTGAAAGACATATGAAATTTCACTGTTTTTGTACAATAATAGTATTGATACTTTCATTATTTTTAGATTTAGGAAAATATGAAACTCTTTCTTTAATAATAAGTATAAGTTTGATGTGGGTAGCAGAACTTTTCAATACAGCAATAGAAAGCTGTGTAGATATGGTAACAAAGGAATATCATCCATTGGCTAAAAGAGCGAAGGATATAGCTGCAAGTGCTGTACTGGTTACAGCACTTAATGCTCTTCTTGTGGGATATATAATTTTTGAAAAAAAGATAACATTTCAATTGAGAAATGCTTTCTATATCTTTAAAAATTCATATCAGCATACAGCTCTTTCTATTTTTGTTCTTGTAATAATAATTGTAATCTGTCTAAAACTTTTATTTAAAAAAGGAACTCCTTTAAGAGGAGGAATCCCAAGTGGGCATAGTGCTCTTGCCAGTTCTATTTTCACAATAATCACATTTTTAACAAATAATCCTAAAGTATTTTTTCTTTCTTTGATACTTGTAGTTCTTGTAATGCATTCGAGAATAGAAGGAAAAATACATACCCTTTTTGAAACTGTAATAGGAGCCCTTTTAGGGTGGGGAGTTACTTACTTGATATTATTACTTCTAAAAATGTAGGTGGTAAAATTATGCATACAGCAAAAGAATATATCATGCTCAGCATTTTATCCTATTGTAATTTTAATGAATCTGAATATGGTAAAACCATTCTTGAAGTTTTTCAGCAGGATACAGCAAAGAGCATTTTTAATGGAACATTCATTATAATAGAACCTAAATATGATAGATTCTTTTTGGAGTACTTTAAAGATATTTTAAGTGAATGGAAAATTTATTATGTAGATAACAGAACAGCACAAAATCCTTCATCTACAAATACAGGATTTTACTCTGTTGTATTTAAAAAGCAGGAAGATTATGTAGTAGCTTTTAGAGGAAGTGAAAAGTATCCTCTTGAAGATGCCTATAAGGATTTCATAGAAACAGATCTTGCACTGGGGCTTGGAAAAATACCTCAGCAGTTTTATGAAGGAGTAGAGGTATATTATAAACTTATTAGAGATTTTAAAGTACCACATGACAGAATTTCTCTGACTGGACACTCTCTGGGAGGGGGAATAGCTCAATATGTAGTGCTTATGGTAGATAAATACTCTAAGTATATTCCAAGAACATATATCTGGAATGGTGTAGGAATAAATAGAGATGGAATCATATCAGTGCTGGACTTTATAAATTTAGATAAAATATTAGCTGAAAATACAGATCTGACTTTAGAAGAGAGAGAGCAATTTAAAGAATTTGCCCCTTCATATTTAGAGTTTTTATCAAAAGAGCTGAAAAAAATAGGAGCTATAAAAGATGATAAGACAAGTCTCGTAAATAGATATGATGATGTTTATTTTAATATAGATGAGACTTTTGTTAAAAATCTCCTAAAGACTACAAATCTGGAAAAATGTTTTATGAAGCTGCCTCTTTCAAGGAGGAGAGAGCTTTTGCTTGAAAAGAATTTTTTTGATGCTGTTTTTCAGCTTGATAATATGGGAGAGCTTCTTGAAAAAGCTGAAAAATTTATTGAAAGAGTAAAAAATAATGTGGTTTATGAAAGCAGAGTATTTAATTTTGGGCACTCTAAAGATTTAACAAATTCTCTGTTTAAACACGTGGGATCTTCCTATCTCATAGATAACAACTTTCACAAAAGAACATTTAAGAAATACAATTTCCTGAATAATTTATTGCTGCTGACAAAGTCTATACAGGATCATCATTTTGAGGATGTATTTCTTCCTTTCATAGAAGATGAAGGAGAAAAGAGAGGCAGTTTTTCAAATAAATTGAGTCTGAATTTTATAGCAAGCACTATAAGAAAGCTTATTACTATGGAGTATTGTCTTGCTAAAGAATTTTTAGCTGATTATTACAGCATGGTTAAAATAAATGAACAAAATTTTACCAGAATAAAAAATCAAATGATACATGGGTTAGAAAATATGGGGGCTGAGCTTCCATATAAAAAACATATTATCCATCAGATAAATGAAATGGATATGGAGACTTTTTCTAAAACATGGGAAAAAACAAAGGCAAAACTTCCTAGTCCCTACAGGCTTCAAGATATTTTTGACGTCTTTGTGTTTGAACCATATTAATTAAAAAATATTTTGTAACTTTAGGAGGATTTTTTTATGAAGTTTATTATTATCCTATTATTTTCTTTGCTGTTTCCAGCATGTAATGGAACTAAAACAGAAACTAATGAGAGCAAGAAAGAAACACCGAAGGTGGAAAAAACATTGAAAGTAGCTTTTGGATATAAGCCTCGTTCTTTTGACCCCCACAGACATACAGACAGTTCTACTTTGGCTGTTACAAAGCAGATATACAGCAATCTTTTTTCTCTTGATGAAAATGGTGATCTGGTTCCTGAGCTTGTGGAAAAGTATGAAACACTCCCTGATAATTCTATTATTTTAACTTTGAAAAAAGGTGTCTTTTTCCAAGATGGAAGTGAAATGAAAGCCAAAGATGCAGCAGCCAGCTTGAAAAGAAATTTGGACATACCTATATCAAAAGTATTAGTGGAATCAATAAAAGATTTAGAAGTATTAGATGATTATAGACTTAAAATAATTCAAAGCAATGCACCTACAATTCTTCTTCATAACTTTGCTCATTCTTCAATAGCTATAGTAAAAGAAGTACCAGCTAATGAAGAGAGAATAAACATAGTGGGAACAGGGGCATATAAAATAAAAAAATGGGGAATAGGAGAAAAGGTAGAACTGGAAGCTTTTGATAAGTTTTTCCAAGGGGAGCCTAAAATAAAAAATCTGGTATTTATGACTATCCCAGAAAATTCTAATAGATTGATAGCTCTGGAAACAGGAGAGATAGATATAGCATACGATATATCATCAACTGATGTTAAAGGACTTTTAAAAGATGAGAACCTTAAACTTGTAAGCAAGTCTTCTTTAGGAACAGACTTTATATCAATAAATACTAAAAAGATAACTGACAAGAGAGTAAGACAGGCGATAGAGCTGGGAGTAAATAAAGAGGATATATCTACAGCTGTTTTTGAAGGAATGACAGAGTTAGCTCCATCACTTTTAGCTCCAAGCGTATTTGGCTATGATAAAAATGTAAAATTAAAACCTTATGATCCAGAAAAAGCCAGAGAGCTTTTAAAAGAGGCTGGATATGAAAATGGGCTTAAATTAGAATTATGGATATATGAAGAGCCTACAAGAATGCAGATGGCACAGGTTATTCAATCTAATTTAAAAGAGATAGGAATAGATGTTTCAATACAGGTACTTGAACTTTCTTCATTTCTTCAATTTACTGCAAATGGGCAGCATGATATGCTTATAGGGCTATGGTATGTAAGTACAGGAGATGCTGATTATGGATATTATCCTCTTCTACATTCTACTTCTGCTGGAGCTGTTGGAAACAGAAGCTTCTTTGCAAATGAAGAATTTGATCATCTTTTAGATGAAGCAAGAACTACTTCTTCAGTAGAAAAAAGAGAAGAGAATTATGCAAAGGCACAGGACATCCTGTCAGAAGAGGTACCTCTTTTCCCGCTGGATTATAAAGTATATATTATTGGAATGAATAAAAAAGTAGATGGGTTTATATTTAATGCCAACGGGAATCATATTCTCTATAAAACAGATATCATAGAAGAATCAAAATAAAAGAGCAATAGATTAAAAATTGATCAAAAATTTCTTGAATAAATTGTATTATAATATAATTTATAGATATAAATGAGAAAGAAAATAAGTAAAATTAAATTTATAAAGTAATTGGTTGATTTTAGATAGAAAAATTTTAGAATTTCAATAGAAAAATAATTTCCAAGAGAAAGAAGTAGTTCTTTTATTAGAAAAAATGTTAAAAAATTGGTCATTCTACATTAAAAATAATCCATAACATAAATTTTATATATCTTCTTATTGCAAATAAAAAAACATTGTGTTACTATTAAATTAAAGCTACAATAAAACTCACTTTATCAAAATCTGAGTTTTGACACTTGATGAATGAATGGAGGAATAAGATTATGGCAAAAAAAATAGTTTTAGCAGGAGCATGTCGTACAGCAATTGGATCTATGGGTGGAGCATTAAGCGGAGTTGCAGCAGCAGATTTAGGTGCACTAGTAATAAAAGAAGCTTTAAACAGAGCAGGAGTTCCTGCTGAAAAAGTAGATCATGTATATATGGGATGTGTAATTCAAGCAGGTTTGGGTCAAAATGTGGCTCGTCAATCTTCTCTAAAGGCAGGGTTACCAATAGAAACTCCTGCGGTAACAATCAATGTAGTTTGTGGTTCAGGATTAAATGCAGTAAATATGGCAGCAGCAATGATTCAAGCTGGAGAAGCTGATATCGTTGTAGCTGGAGGAACTGAAAATATGTCAGCTGCTCCTTATTTATTAAATAAAGCTCGTTTTGGATACCGTTTAGGAAATTCAGAAATTGTTGACTCAATGGTAAATGATGCTTTATGGGATGCATTCAATAATTATCATATGGGTGTAACAGCAGAAAATATTTGTGATCAATGGGGATTAACAAGAGAGCAATTAGATGAGTTTGCAGCAGCAAGTCAGCAAAAAGCTGTAAAAGCTCAAGAAGCTGGAAGATTTGATGCAGAAATAGTTCCAGTAGTTATAAAAGGTAAAAAAGGTGACGTTGTAGTTACTAAAGATGAAGGACCAAGAGCTGGTACTACAGCTGAAGGAATTTCTAAATTAAGACCTGCATTCAAAAAAGATGGAATGGTTACAGCAGCTAATGCTTCAAGTATCAATGATGGTGCAGCAGCAATAGTTGTAATGAGTGAAGAAAAAGCTAAAGAACTTGGAGTTACTCCAATGGCTACTTGGGTAGCTGGAGCTCTAGGTGGAGTAGATCCAAAAATCATGGGAATCGGACCAGTAGCTTCTACTAAAAAAGTATTGGCAAAAACTGGAATGACAATAAATGATTTCGATCTAATCGAAGCTAATGAAGCTTTCGCAGCTCAATCACTTGCAGTAGGACATGATCTTGGATTTGATACAGCTAAGTTAAATGTAAACGGAGGAGCTATTGCTCTAGGACATCCAGTAGGAGCTTCAGGATGCCGTATCCTTGTAACACTTCTTCATGAAATGGCTAAACGTGATGCTAAAACTGGTCTAGCTACACTTTGTATCGGTGGTGGAATGGGATGCTCTACTATCGTTAAGAGAGACTAATCTTATTCTTAATTTAAAATATAACATTCAATTTTAATATATGAGGGTGGCCGGCGTACGCCATCCTCTAATTTAATGAAATTATGGGAGGTTTGTTTAATGAATTATATTACATATGAACAAGAAGGATTTGTAGGAATCATAACTATCAATCGTCCAAAAGCTTTAAATGCACTTAACAGTGAAGTTTTAAAAGAATTAGATGCTTGCTTAGATGGAGTAAACCTAGAAACAACTAGAGCTCTTATTCTTACTGGAGCAGGAGAAAAATCATTTGTTGCTGGTGCAGATATCGGAGAAATGAGTACTTTAACTAAGGCTGAAGGAGAAGCTTTTGGAAAAATAGGAAATGATGTTTTCAGAAAACTAGAAACTTTTCCAATTCCTGTAATAGCTGCTATAAACGGATTCGCACTTGGTGGAGGATGTGAAATCTCTATGAGCTGTGATATCAGAATCTGTTCTGACAATGCATTATTTGGACAACCAGAAGTAGGATTAGGAATTACTCCAGGATTTGGAGGAACTCAAAGACTTGCTCGTATCATAGGTGTAGGAAAAGCTAAAGAAATGATATATGCTGCAACTAATGTAAAAGCTGATGAAGCTTTAAGAATTGGATTAGTAAATGCTGTATATCCTTTAGAAGAATTAATGCCAGCAGCTAAAAAATTAGCTGGAAAAATAGCTAGAAATGCTCCTATCGCAGTTCGTGCTTGTAAAAAAGCTATAAATGAAGGACTTGATGTAGATATGGATAAAGCAATAGTTATTGAAGAAAAACTATTTGGAAGCTGTTTTGAAAGTGAAGATCAAAAAGAAGGAATGGCAGCATTCTTAGAAAAAAGAAAAGTAGAAGGATTCAAAAATAAATAATAATAAAAGTCTTTAATTTTTCAATTATAGAGTATCTCTATACATAATTTAATTGAATTAAAATATAATCAATTTTAGGAGGATGTAATTATGAAAGTAGGAATAATCGGAGCAGGAACAATGGGATCAGGTATTGCACAAGCTTTTGCACAAACTGAAGGATATTCAGTAGCTCTTTGCGATATCAATGAAGAATTTGCAGCAAAAGGGAAAGCTAAAATAGCTAAAGGATTTGAAAAAAGAGTAGCTAAAGGAAAAATGGAACAAGCAGCAGCAGATGCTATCCTAGCTAAAATAACTACTGGAACAAAAGAAATCTGTGGAGATTGCGATTTAATAATTGAAGCTGCAATCGAAAACATGGCTATTAAAAAACAAACATTTAAAGAATTACAAGCTATTTGTAAAGCAGATGCTATGTTCGCTACAAATACTTCTTCTCTATCAATAACTGAAATTGGTGCAGGATTAGACAGACCAGTTATCGGAATGCACTTCTTTAACCCAGCTCCAGTAATGAAACTTGTAGAAGTTATTGCAGGATTAAACACTCCAGCTGAAATGGTAGAAAAAGTAAAAGCTATATCTGAAGAAATTGGAAAAACTCCAGTTCAAGTAGAAGAAGCTGCTGGATTCGTAGTAAACAGAGTATTAATTCCTATGATTAATGAAGCTGTTGGAATCTATGCTGAAGGTGTTGCTTCTGTAGAAGGAATCGACGCTGCTATGAAATTAGGAGCTAACCATCCAATGGGACCTCTAGCTCTAGGAGATTTAATAGGACTAGATGTATGTCTTGCTATTATGGAAGTTCTTCAATCTGAAACTGGTGACTCTAAATACAGACCTCATCCATTACTAAGAAAAATGGTTAGAGGTGGAAAACTTGGACAAAAAACTGGTGTAGGATTCTACGATTACACTAAATAATTGAATATAAATAGAGATGGCTCTGAAATTTCAGAGCCATTTTTTTATATCAGATATTTATTTGCTGTAACTATTGATAAATATTTTATAAAAATTTTCTGCATTTAATCCCTCTTCAAAGATTTAATGTGTAGATATTAAATTAAGACGTTTTACAGAATGGAATTGTTATGAAAAAATAACAATATCATTTCAGTCCAATTATATAACTTTATTCCAATGGATACAATATAAAATTGATTTAAAGATATTAAATGAAAAAAATAAGAAATAATAAAGTATGATAAAAGTTCTATCAATTTATTATTTTTACACACAAATATATTTTTTTTAATATTGACATTTGATCTTAAATGGGGTATATAGGATATTAATAAACGGTTTGATTATGAAAAAGGAGGTAAAGAATGGGGAAAAAAAGTTTTTTTAGTTTAATATTTTCTTTACTGCTGATTTTAAGCTGTACGGTATTTTCAGCAGAGGCTGTTTTTAAACCTGGGAAATATTTAGGAAGCTATGAGGGGTATGGAGGACCTGTAAAAGTAGAAGTAACTACATCAAAAGACAAAATTGAAAGTGTAGTTATTGTAGAACACAAAGAAAGCAAAGGAATAAGTGATCATGCTATTGAGAGCCTTCCAAAAGAAATTGTGGCTAATCAAAGTGTTGCTGTAGACTATGTAGCTGGGGCTTCAAAATCAAGTAAGGCTATAATAGAAGCAACAAAAGAAGCATTAAAGTTTTCTGGAGTATCTATAGCTGCTATATCTAAACCAGTAGCAAAAAAAGCTGTAGAAAATGTAATATTGGATAAAGAAGCAGAAGTAATAGTAGTTGGAGCAGGAGGAGCTGGCCTTGCTGCTGGAGTATCTGCTTATGAAAATGGTGCTAAATCAGTTATCATACTTGAGAAAATGCCAATAATAGGTGGAAATACTGTTCGTGCTGGTGGAGCATATAATGCTGTTAACCCTAAGAAACAAAAAGCACAAGGAATAGAAGATTCAATAGATAAACATTTCACACAAACTTATGAAGGTGGAAATAAAGTTGCTAATCAAAAATTAGTTAGAACTCTTGTAGAAAATGCTATGGATGGAGTAGACTGGCTTGAAGGATTAGGAATGAAATGGAATGAAAAAATAGGTTCAGTTGTAGGTTCAATGTGGCCAAGAACTAATCAGGCAACTGATCCATTAGGAACTGGGTATATAAATACTCTTGAAAAAGCATTTTTACAACATGGCGGAAAAATTTATACAAATACTAAAGTTACAGGAATTATAAATAAAAACGGAAGAGTAACTGGAGTAACTGCTGTAGGAGCAGATGGAAAAGAAGTAGAATTTGTTGGAAAAAAAGGAATAATTCTGGCAAGTGGTGGATATGCTGCTAACAGTGAAATGGTTCGTGAATTCCTATCAGATGGTGTTTATACAAAAGATAAACTTCCTGCTGGAATAGAAAATACAAATCATCCGGGAGCAACTGGAGAGGTTATTAAAATGGCTTTAGATGCTGGTGCTGATGTTATAGATATGAAGCATATTCAATTGCTTCCAATGCCGGCTGACAGATTTGGACCAACTATCAACGTAGAGAACGTTATCTTTGTAAATAAAGATGGAAATCGTTATGTAAGAGAAGATGGAAGAAGAGATGAAATAAGTTTGGCTACTTTTGCTCAAAAAGATGGTCAATACTATATGATAAACGATTCTAAAATAATACCTCCGGACAGAAAAACTACTTCTGCTGAGGATTTAGATGAACTTATTAGAAAAAATACAGTAGTAGAAGCTGCTACTCTTGAAGAGTTAGCTAAGAAAATAAATGTTCCAGCAGCAGCACTTACTGCAACTATAAAGAAATTTAATGAATCTGTTGATAAAAAATCAGATGAATTTGGAAGAGATATTTGGGAAAATAAAATAGATAAAGGACCTTTCTATGCAACATTACGTTTCCCTGCATTACATCACACTATGGGTGGAGTAAAAATAAATGAGAATGCAGAAGTAATAGGAAAAGACGGAAAGGCTGTACCTGGATTATTTGCAGCTGGAGAAGTTACTGGTGGAATACATGGTGCTAACAGACTTGGTGGAAATGCCATAGCTGACATCATTGTTTTTGGAAGAATTGCTGGTAAAAATGCTGCTAATGCAAAATAAAAATTGAATAAAAAAACTTAGATCAGTGGGTAACGAAAAACTAGATTAAGTTTTAGAAATTTGGAAATTAGAAAGATTTGTGAGTTCTTTCTAGTGGAAAAATTCTAAAATTATATTTCTATTTATAAGTTACCCACTTTTGTATGCCTATTTTTGAAAACATTTATATTGTTTAAAGAAAAAGTAAAAAAATACTTTAATTTTTTTTAGAAATATACTATACTTATCTTAAAGAATATTTTTATCTATATATAAGCTGGAAATTTATTAATTTATAAAATGGAGGAATCAGATGGAAAAAGTTTATCAAGGAAAGACTAAAGATGTCTACAAATTAGAAAACGGGAATTTCTTACTTGAATTCAAAGATGACTGTACAGGAAAAGATGGGGTATTTGATCCAGGTGAAAACACAGTTGGATTAAAGATAGAAGGAATCGGAAAAGCTAATTTAAAAATGTCAGTTCATTTCTTTGAAATATTAAACAAAGCAGGAGTGAAAACTCACTATATATCTGCAAACGTAGACAAAGGAACTATGGAAGTAGTACCAGCAAGACCTTTTGGAAAAGGACTTGAAGTAATATGCCGTTTCAAAGCTGTAGGAAGCTTCTATCGTCGTTATAACGAGTATGTAGTGGAAGGTGGAGATTTACCTGCTTATGTAGAAACTACATTTAAAAATGATGCTTTAGGAGATCCTCTTGTAACTAAAGATGGATTGGTAGTTCTTAATGTAATGACTCCAGAACAATATGATTCAATGAAAGAAAGAACACAACAAATTTCTAGAATAGTAAGAGATACTTTAGCTGAAAAAGGATTGACTCTTTATGATATTAAATTTGAGTTTGGAATAGATAAAAATGGAGAAGTTATACTTATAGATGAGATAGCTTCTGGAAATATGCGTGTATATAAGAGTGGAAAAATAGTTGATCCTATGGATTTAACTGAAATGATGTTTGCATAAAATAAATTAAAATTCTGCTTTTATTTTTTGAAATAATGTGCTAAAATAATTATGGTCCATTGTACAAGAAGATGTGTCTCTTTTGTAGCTTAACTTAAACAAATTAAAATTACTTCTTGTCACCACTCGGTTGACATTTTGTTTAATTTATGATATCATCTTATGGAAAAATATAATTTTTAAAATTTCTAGGAGGTTTTTAATTTGGCACATTCAAGATCAGCTAAAAAGAGAATATTAGTAGCAGAGAGAAACAGAGAAAGAAATCAAGCGGTAAAATCTAGAGTTAAAACTATGACTAAAAAAGTTTTAACAACTGTAGATACTAAAGATGTAGAAGCTTCAAATGCAGCTTTATCAGTAGCTTACAAAGAGTTAGATAAAGCAGTAAGCAAAGGAATCATGAAGAAAAATACAGCATCTAGAAAGAAAGCAAGATTAGCTGCTAAAGTAAACGCACTATAATTACTAGTATGTTTGAGGGTATCCAGATGTGGATATCCTTTTTTCTTTACAAAAAAATATTCAGAAGGAGCAGAGAATGATAAAATTGATAGTATTGGATGTAGATGGAACTTTAACTAACGGCAAGCTCTATATGGATGATAAAGATAACAGTCTGAAGGCATTTGATGTGAAAGACGGATTTGCAATAGCTCAATGGATAAAACATGGAGGAATTGCAGCTATTATCACTGGGAAAACTTCTGTAATAGTTAAAAGAAGAGTAGAAGAATTAGGGATACAGGAATTAGTACAGGGAGCTGGAAATAAAGTAGCTGAATTAAAAAAAATATTAGATAAATACCAAATATCACTAGAAGAAACTGCTTATATGGGTGATGATATAAATGATTTGGGAGTAATGTCTATTGTAGGGATGTCAGCAGCTCCTAAAAATGCAGTGAAAGAAGTTCTGGACAGAGTAAATTTTATCTCTTCAAAAAATGGTGGAGATGGTGCTGTGAGAGAATTTTTTGAAAAAGTAATGAAAGAAAATGGTATGTGGGAAAAAGTAGTGGAAAGATATTTAAACGAAGGAAAATAAAAAACATAGCATAAATAAAAACAGAACTCAATGTAGAGTTCTGTTTTTTCAATATTTTTAATTTTATTTTTAAGCTGTTATAACGTCCAAGTGCGAGAATTTTTCACAAAGTTCTTTGTAATTTTGTTTTAAGTATTTGAATTCTTCTTTTAGCTCCTTAGAAGCATTTTCAACTGATATAAGGCTTTTTACATCTTTACCACATTCTTTTACTATATTAGAAAAAAGAACATAAAGGAAAGCTAATGTGGTAGCTTTTATACCATTGAAGTCTATAACAACACTATCTCCTTTTTTTATTTTCCTAGCAACCATAGAACATAATTGTAGAGCTTTCTTAGGAGATACAAGGACAGAAGTTTCAAAAATTTTGCTTAATACAAGATTCATGATAGAACCCTCCTTTGTTATTATTATAATAAATCTTCCCTCACTTATATTATATATAGAAATCATAAAAAAGTCAAACAATAAAAATTCACATTTTACTATAAAATAGTATCTTTGTTTTAATCTGGGTAAATAGCTTTTCCCTTTAATTTACCATCTGGATGGTAATACTTCCATGTACCAATAGGAATACCGTTTTTAAAATATCCTTGAACTTGAAGATTTCCATTTTCATGATAAAGAAAATATTCTCCATTGTCACTTCCATTGATATAAGAAGTCTGCATAACTTTTAAACCATTTTCCTGGTAAATAACATACTTTCCATTTAGTTTTCCATCTTTCCAGTTCTCTATAGATTTAAGAGCTCCATTTGGGAAAAAAGTTACCCACTTGCCATCAGGTTTTCCATCAGTATAATAGTTTCTATCTTTTTTATCTATTACCTTTCCTGTAAAGGGAGTATCTTCATTGAAATAATATGTAATACCATTTTCTTCTCTCATTCTTGAAGTATCTGCTGTTTTAGGAGCAGAGAAACTAACTAAAGATATTGCTAAAAGCATTGATAAAATTAAAGTTTTTTTCATAATCAATCACCTACTCTTCTATTTTACCGTGTTTTAAAAAAAAATCAATAGATATTTGCATTGAAATAAAAAAAATAAAGTGGTAGACTGAAGGTAGAGTAATAAATTTGTTGAAATGGAGGTACAGAAATGAGTTTAGAGATAATAGAAAAAATAGAGAAAATATATTCAAAAACAGTGACTCTTGTTAGCGAAGGTGATTTAAAATTTTGTGAATATATTTCAGATAAAAATAAAATATTTATAAAAAAAATGATGGAAAAGAATTCTTTTACAGGTAAAAAAGGAGATAAAGTAGAAGTTTCATTTTTAGAGGGGGATTCTTTAATAACAATACTGTTTTTAGGAACAGGAAAGAAAGAAAATTTAAACAGAGATATTATGAGAGATGTAATATATAATGGTCTAAAAGATGTAACTGGAGATATCCTTATTGGAAGTGAAGATAAAGAGTTAATAGATCTTGAAATAATTGGAGAAGTAGCAGAGCATATAGATTACAAATTTGATAAATATATGAGTGAGAAAAAAGATAAAAAATTAAATATCAGCTATTTTATGGAAAAAAATGATGTTGATGTTATAGAAGGAAAAGAATTAGGAAAAATAATTAATATAGTAAGAGATTTAATTAATGAGCCTGCCTGTGTGATAACTCCAGAAAAACTAGCTGAAGAGGCTGAGAAGTTAGGTAAAGAGTTTGGATTTGAAGTAGAGATACTTGATGAAAAAGAAGCAGAGAAATTAGAGATGAAAGCATTTCTAGCTGTGGGAAGAGCATCAGTCAACAGACCAAAAGTTATTGTAATGAGATATCAAGGTGATACAGCAAGCAAGGAAAGAATAGGACTGGTAGGAAAAGGACTTACTTATGATACAGGAGGGCTTTCTTTGAAACCTACTTCAAGTATGCTGGATATGAAAACAGATATGGGAGGAGCTGCTACTGTAATAGGGACTATGTGTGCTCTTGCTAAAATGAAAATAAAGAAAAATGTAACAGCAGTGGTAGCTGCCTGTGAAAATGCAATAGGATCAAATGCTTACAGACCTGGAGATATTATTGGAAGCATGAATGGTAAAACAATAGAGGTAACTAATACAGATGCTGAAGGAAGACTGACTCTGGCTGATGCTTTAACTTATATAATAAGAAAAGAAAATGTAGATGAGGTAATTGATGCAGCCACTTTAACAGGGGCAATAATGGTGGCTCTTGGAGATAATGTAACTGGAGTATTTTCAAATTCAGATGTAAACTATAAAAAACTGGAAACAGCTGGAAAATACTGGGGAGAAAAATATTGGCAGATGCCGATTTTTGAAGAGTATAGAGATATAATAAAATCTGATGTAGCTGATTTGAAAAATAGTGCTGGAAGATTGGCAGGTTCTATTACAGCAGCTAAATTTTTAGAAGAGTTTGTAGAGGATAAACCATGGATGCATCTGGATATAGCAGGGACAGCATTTAGTGAAAAAAATGGAAAGTATTTTAAAAAAGGTGCAACTGGGCAGGTAGTCAGAACATTATATTCATATATAAAAGGATAAAAAAGTATTTACCAATAAAAGATAAATGTGATATAATAGAAAAAATATCTAAATATAAAATAAAAATATATAATACATTGTGGGAATTTTGGAGGAAAGGATGGAAAATAGTTATTCTTTGCAGCTTATGATTGTCATTACATTAATGATGGTTTATAAGATTTCATTTATGATTTAAAAAAGAAAAAGGAAGAGACAAAAAGGAAAAATCCTGTTTTGTATCTTCCTTTTTCTTTTGTCTATTTTTATAAGAAAAAGTAGAATTTGAATACTAAAGAAGAAAGAGTAAAAAAATATTAATTATCATATTAATCTATATGGAATAGATGAAACTTTTTCTCCAGAATGATAGATAACATTTCTTAATGTGGAAATTATCTGTTCTCTTAAAACTTTTTTAAAGCTGGGAGGATAGTAGCCTATTTTAGCTTTTTTTAAAGCTTCTTTTTGAATATCATTTGGAGAAACAAGAGGATAAAAACCAATTATAAAGCAACTTAGTATTTCTAAGAATTTTCTGATTTGAACTTCTTCTAAACTTGGAAATGCAGTTTTTATAATTTTTATAAATTTAATTTGACAATAATTAAGTTCTTCTTTAAATTGTATAAGTTTTTCTTCAGAAGCATTTTTTTCAAGATTAGTATATAAGATTGAAAATAGTTTTAAAAATCTATCCTGCTTTTCTATTTCTTTAGCTAATATTTCAGAGAATTCATCAGTTTTTTTTGAAAAATCTCTATTTATTTTTATTTTTAATTCAACTAATAATTTATTGAATTCATCTATCATAACTAATAAAAATATTTCTTCTTTAGAAGAGACATATTTATAAAGGTTTCCTCTTGTAAAATTGGTTCCTTTAGCAATATCAGCCAAAGTAATTTCATGAAAATCATGAATATCAAATAACTTAGTAGCAGCGTCTTTTATTTGCTGAATTCTAATTTTTCTTTGTTCTTCCGTCTTAACTCTTTCAAAATCCATTTTACACTCCTTAAAGTATTTTAAATTTCATTATAATTATAACATATATTTTGAATTTTAAAAAATATGTTTGTTATTAATACGAATGGTATATATTTTATATGATATAATTGCTAAAAAATCATATTTTTCCTTGAAAATAAAAAAAATATGTGTTATTATAAAACAATTAAGTAACACGGTGTTACTTAGAAAACTAAAAAAGGAGATTTTAAATTATGAAAGATTTGTGGCATGGAAGATTTGATAGTAATGAAGATATTGATTTGAGAATTTGGCAAATTGTTAAACCTTTTGACGATGTTAGCAAAGAATATGGAATCTGCTTTGTAGGATATGATACAGATGATGGAATAAAAAGAAATCAGGGAAGAATAGGTGCTGAAAAAGGATCTAATGCAATAAGAAAAGCTATACAATCTTTTCCGATAGTAGAAAATTTAAAGATTTATGATTATCAAAACTTAAAAAATAAAGTTTTAGAAGAAGCACAAAAAGAGTATTCATTAAAAATTTCTAATGTTATAAAGAAAGGAATTTTTCCAATAGGATTGGGGGGAGGACATGATATAGCTTTTGCTTCTTATAGTGGAATTAGAAAAGCTTATCCTGATAAAAAAATAGGAATTGTAAATTTTGATACACATTTGGATATGAGACCTTATGATAATGGAGCTACTTCTGGAACTTCATTTAAACAGATATTAGATGAAGACAAGAATGTGAAATATTCAATAGTCGGTTTTAAAAAACAGGGAAATACTAAAAGATTAATAGATACAGCTAAAAATTATAATGTATTAATTTTGGACGAAGAAGATGATGAAAAATTTATAAATGATGAATTAAAAAAATATCTTGCAGATGCAGATATTCTGTATGTAACTTTTTGTATGGATGTGTTTAATGCTTCAGATGCTCCAGGAGTTTCAGCCCCAACAATAATGGGACTTGATCCTAAAAAAGGAAAAAGAATCTTAAGAGAAATTATGAATACTGGAAAAGTTGTCTGTATAGATTTTGCAGAAGTGAGTCCAGAATATGATATAGACAGCAGGACAGCAAAACTTGCAGGAAGTCTCATATATGATATTATGAATAATTTAACAAAATAATAAAATATGAAATTTAGGAGGAAAAACATGGAATTTAGCTTAAATGATTTAGGAGTACTTTTTAAATTTGATATGGTTGGAACAATAGCAATGGGGTTGATATCTCTTTATATTGGAAGAAAACTAAAAGAAAGACTTTCATTTCTTGATAGATTTGGAATACCAGCAGCAGTTTTAGGAGGATTATTATTTGCTCTCATCCATCTATTAATGAGAAGCGTTCATATTGGAAGCATTACATATGATACAACATTGCAAACACCTTTCATGGTAGTATTTTTTACAACTATTGGATTAGGTTCTTCAATTGAGGGATTAAAAAAAGGTGGAAAATTATTGATTATATTTTGGCTTTTAAGTGGAGTTATGACTTTTATGCAGACAGTTATTGGAGTAGGAGTTGCTAAAGCAACAGGAATCAATCCATTACTAGGAGTTTTAGCAGGATCAGTATCAATGTCTGGTGGACATGGATCAGCAGGAGCTTTTGGACAAACAGTGGAAGGATTAGGGGTAACAGGAGCATTGACAGTTGCACTTTCTGCTGCAACATTTGGTCTTGTAGCTGGAGGGCTTTTAGGATCACCTCTTGCTATACATTTAATAAAGAAATTTGACTTAAAACCTAAGGATGTTGTCAATGAAGATGAAGTTGGAATAAAAATTGATATAGAAAAAAGAGAAATAAATCTTAATTCTATGCTGCAACATATACTTATGCTGTCAATTATAATGACAATAGGAATTTCTTTAAGCGGACTTTTAAAAAGCAAGCTGGGAATAGCCCTTCCTTCATATGTAGGAGCTATGTTCTGTGCTATTATTTTTAATAACCTTAATTTAAAAGCTAAATGGGTTGATATAGACAGAAACCTTGTAAATATATTAGGAGAAGCTTCTCTGAATATATTTCTATCTATGGCTTTAATATCATTAAAATTGTGGGAACTTGCAGCACTTGCAATTCCAATGGTTATAATATTAGGTTGTCAGGTAATATTTATGTGGCTGTACACAAGATTTATAGTATTTAAAGCAATGGGAAGCGATTATGATGCAGCAGTTATGGTTTCAGGAATGTGTGGTTCTGGATTAGGAGCGACAACAAATGCTATGATAAATATGGGAGAAGTGAGTGGAAAATATGGATATACAGTTAATCCTTATTTAGTAGTGCCACTGACTGGAGCATTTTTGATAGATATTTTTCAAATGCCGGTTATACTTACAGCAATTAATTTATTTAAATAAAAAATTAGATTTATACATCCTTAGACATTTAAATAGATGCTAAGGATGTATTTTTTTATTTCTATTTTTTAGGATATAATATCATTTGAGTACATCTGAAAAGTGCAATTTTCTTTCCAGTTGCTTCATCTGTAACAACTGCATCCCACACTTGAGTGGTTTTTCCAAGATGCTGAGCAGTAGCAGTACAGCAGATTGCCCCTTTTGTAGTAGTTCCAAGATGATTACTTTTCAGCTCAATAGTTGTTAAACTTTCTGCTCCCTCTGGAAGATGAGCAAAAGAAGCATATCCACATGTAGTATCAGCTAGAGTAATAACAGTTGCAGCATGAAGGTAGCCATTTGGAGCAATATGATATGGTTTTATAGCTAGTCTGCTTGTTAAAAAATTCTCTTTTAATTCAAGAATTTCAACTCCCATAAATTCTGGCAAAAATCCTTTTCCTTTTTTATTTAATGTTTCTATAGTTACATTTTTGTTTAAATTGCTCATTTGTTCGGCGGCCTCCTATTTAAAGTTCATTTTTGTCTTTTATATTTGCAGTTTTAATAATTTCTATGATTATTGCAATTATCATTATCCAGTACAGATTTGAAAATATTAGATTGAAATATGGCGAACTTGTAAATCTGTAAAATAAATCACCTGAAGTATACATATTTCCAAAGATAAGAAAAGAGAGGATTAAAAAATTGGAAATAATATAGATTATCATTAAAATATTTTTTCTGAAGATTAATATTCTTAATATAGCTGATACAATTCTAAAAATATTTGAGAACGCAAAAGAATTTGGAATTAAAGGCATACCCATAGATAATATGATAAAGATAAATCCTTCTGGTCTTTTTTTTCTTACTCCATACAATCCTATCAGAATATTTAAAAGTATCCATCTGACTTTATTGATATTTCTTAGAATATCAGCTATAAAAGAAGAGCTTAAAGGACTTCTTCCACTAGAGATTATACTACGAATAGGTTCAGCTTTAAAGAGAAAATATAAAAAGACTGAAATAATAAGATAAGAACTTAATATGACTAATCCTTCCTTTCCATTGCTTGAAGTTTCGCCTTTTAAGTTATAAGAAGAATACTCAAAATCATCCTCTTTTCCTTTTTGAGAAACTATAAAATCTATTGAAAATATAACCATGCTTAAAATAAACGCTTCTAAAACTACTATTAAATTCATTTCTTTCCCCTTTCAATAAAAATAAAGCAGAATTTATTGTATTTTATATTTTGTAAAATTTTCTGCTTGTATATTAGTTTAGCATGAAAAATCCTCTAAAACAAAATAAAAAAATATGAAATAAGTTGAAATGGTTGTTTGCTGTCTATAAATTTGAAAAGAAAAAGTAGATAATAAAAGTAAATATTTTTAAAATTTGATAAGAAAATAGATTTAAGATAAAAGTCGATTAAAAAAGGACAACAAAAAGCTAAGATGAATTTTAGAAAGTAGAAAAATTCTAAAATTATAGTTCAGCTTATTAGTTATCCTTTTTTTATATTAATATAAACTTGGAGTTCATATTTTTATTTTTTTATAAAACTGTTTTCACGAGGAGCATAACGTTCTCCAACATTTGGATATCTTCTCAATATTTCTTCAATATCTTTTAAATCAGAGTCATTTAAAATAATATCCACAGCTTTTATATTTTCTTCAAGGTATTTAGTGTGCTTAGTTCCTGGGATTGGAATAATGTTTGAACTTTGTGCCAATACCCATGCCAGTGCCAGTTGTGTAGCAGAAATATTGAATCTGTCAGAAGCAAACTCTGTCAGTGCAGCAGCAAGATTTTCGTTGTTTTCTCTGTGTTCTCCATTGTAACGAGGAATGTTAAAACGAAAATCATTAGGTTTTAAAGCTGACATATCCAATTTATTAGTAATTAATCCACGCCCTAAAGGAGCAAAGGGAACAAGTGTTATTCCTAATTCCTTTGTCAAAGGAAGGATTTCATTTTCTACTCCACGAGTTACAAGAGAATACTCGCTTTGAACTGCTGTTATAGGGTGGACTGCATTTGCCCTTTTTAAATCTTCAGGGGAACATTCACTTAAACCTATATAACGAATTTTTCCCTCTTTAACTAATTCTGCCATAGCACCTACTGTGTCTTCTATTGGAACTTTAGGATCAACACGATGAGCATAATACAGATCAATAGTGTCAATACCCAGTCTTTCCAGACTTCCTTCAACTGCTTCTTTCAACCATTTGGGAGAAGCATCGATATAATTTACCCCATCTTTTTGACGGAATCCAAACTTTGTAGCTATAAAAATTTTTTCACGATTATCTTTTAAAATATTAGAGATTAACTTTTCATTTATTCCATTTGCATAAATATCCGCAGTATCCAGAAAGTTTATTCCTAATTCCAATGCACGATATAAAGTAGCAAGACTTTCTTTATCATCTGGTGTTCCATAAGATGTGCTCATGCCCATACATCCCAAACCTATTGCAGAAAGATTAATTTCTGTTTTAGCTAATTTTCTATATTTCATATATTTCTCCTTTTAGTTACTGCTCCTTTTGTCTAAGATTTTTTTCATTTTTTACAACACATTTTTCATAAACTTCAATTTTGTAGTCAAGTCTATTAAGAGTCTGTTTCATTTCATCTATTCTTGCAGCTAAGAGCTTTCTTTGTTCTGTCAAAATTTCTTTACGTGCCTCTACAGTTTGTTCACCTGCCTGAAATAATCCAACATATTCTATAAGGGCTTCAACAGGAAGTCCAGCAGCACGCATACACTTGATAAATTCTATCCAGTTGCATTCATTTTCTCCATAATCACGGATTCCTCCCTTTGTTCGTGGAACAGAAGGAATAAGTCCTATACGCTCGTAATAACGCAATGTATCAATAGTTAATTCAAATTTTTTACTTACCTCTGCAATTGTCATATCATTACCTTGTATGATAAAAGCGTAGTAAATTATTTATCATACATCCTCCTTCTTTAATTCATTTTGGTATATAATTAATTATTGAAACTGTGGACTTTTTACTTTTGCCTAAAGATTCTTTTGAATACTTTTACTAGGAGATTATTGCCACTGTTTTTTCTCAAACACTTATAGTTGGTTAAAATTCTTTTGATTTTTTATGTTTGCAAGGATGTGTTGATTAAAACTTTGTGGATGCGCAGTTTCTTATCTCTTTTAAAGGATGTGATGTTTATGTTATTGTTAGGTATTGATATCGCTAAATTAAATCATGTGGCTTCTCTTGTTGATTCTGATTCTGGGGAACTTATTTTTTCTAATTTTAAATTCCAGAATAATATGCCTGGATTCCTCTCCCTTTATGAAAAAATTGTAGATTTTCCAATTAAAGACATTATTATTGGTTTAGAATCAACTGCCCATTATGGAGAAAATTTTATTAATTTTTTCTTTCAAAAAGGATTTAAAATTGCTGTAATCAACCCTTTACAAACTTCACATTTACGTAAAGCTAATATTAGAGATACTAAAAATGATCATTTAGACTCTATTACTGTTGCTAAAGCTTTACTTTTTGATAATTTCAAATTTGTTTCTCAAAACAATGTTTCTAATTTTGCGCTAAAAAAACTTACTCGTTTTAGAAAAAGTCTAGTTAAACAAAGATCTAGAAGTAAAATTCAGCTTGTTTCTTTACTAGATATTATTTTTCCTGAACTACAATATGTTTTTAAAGCTGGTATCCATACTAAGGCTCTTTATGCCCTTCTTAAGAAATATCCTTCTACAGAAAAAATAGCTGCTTTAAGAGAAAAATCATTATTTTCTATTTTAAGCAAAGCTTCTAAAGGCCATTATGACATGGCAAATGCTTTACTTTTAAAAAGTCATGCTAAATCTTCTGTAGGTGTCAAGGATACATCTATATCTATACATATCCCTCAATTAATTGAATTAATTGAGCTGTTAGATAAGCAAATTAAATCAATAGAAGAAGAAATTGAAGCTTCTCTTGATAATGGATCACCAATTCTTTCTATTCCAGGAATTAGTAATGTTGCAGCTGCCAGCATAATTGGAGAAATTAATGATATTTCTAATTTTGATTCCCCATCTAAATTACTTGCATATGCAGGACTTGATCCTAAGATAAGGCAGTCAGGAAATTTCAATGCTTCTTCATGTAGGATGTCTAAAAAAGGGTCTCCATATTTGCGCTATGCTTTAATTTACACTGCTTGGAATTTAGTAAGAAACAGCAAAATATTTAAAGACTATTATTTAATTAAAAGAGCACAGGGAAAATCTCATTACAATGCTTTAGGGCATGTTGCGCACAAATTGGTGAGAGTGATTTATGCTTTATTTAAGAAAAATTTAATCTATCAAGAATTTCAACTCTAACATTCTTAGATTAAAAATATTTTAAAGAGTTTTCAAACTCTAATTTTGTAATGCAGAAATATTAAGATGAAATTTATTTATTTTTATCTTGACTTTTCATAGTTGGTCTCCTATGAGTAAAGTTTAACACCTAGAGTTGACTCTAGGTCAAGAAGTTTTTTAAATTTTTTATTTATATATTAAGAAAATTTCAAATTCAATTTGGAACTAAAGAAAGAAATAAAATAAGAGAGCAAGATAAAAAAGTATTTTGGAAAATAGAAATTATATAATTAAAAAATGGATGCCTTATAAAGTGAAGTGCATCCATTTATTTTTGCTATTCAGCAGGAACAGGGTCTTTGCATACATCTACCCATTCCCCTTGAGTTATACCTTCTAACATATCAACAGGAACTTTAACCGCTGAATGATCAGAACCACCAGCAGGATAAACTATTTCAAATTCCTTTAAAGTTTTATCAAGATAAACTCTCAATGGTCTTTTTAATCCAAAAGGACATACTCCGCCAATTGGGTGGCCAGTAGCTTCCAACACTTCATCGTGAGGAATCATAGTAGCCTTTTCTTTGAATTTATCTTTAAACTTTTTATTATCAACTCTGGCTCCGCCTTTTGTAAGTATAAGGATATATTCTCCGCTTTTTAATTTGTATCCCATTGTTTTAGCAATCTGATCCTCTTCAACTCCCCAAGTTGCAGCAGCAGTTTTAACAGTAGCAGTATCTCCTTCAGTTTCTTCAACTTTTAAGGGAAGATTGTTGTCTTCAAAAAATTTTTTTACACTTTCAACACTCATACTATCATCTCCTTAATTTTAACTATGAGTATACCAAAAAAAAGAAAAAATTTGAAGCTATTTTTCACAAATTTCTAAAGGAAGATTGTCAGGATCTCTAAAAAATGTATATTTTTTACCAGTAACTATGTCTATTTTTATTGGTTCAGTGACTATATTTTTCTCATTTAAATATTTCACAGAATTTTCAATATCATCTACTTCAAAGGCAAGATGTCTTAATCCTCTGGCTTCTGGTGAAGTTATTCTTTCTGGAGGATCTGGAAATGAAAAAAGTTCAATTTGATATTCTCCAGCTATTTCAAGATCAAGTTTATATGATTTTCTTTCACTTCTATATGTTTCTTTTAGAATTTTAAATCCTAAAATATTTACATAGAAATCTTTAGATTTTTCATAGTTTGAACAGATAATTGCTGCATGATGAATTTTATTAATAAACATAAAAGCTCCTATTTATTTATTAAAATCAAAATCTGTCTGTCTCAAAGCTTCATATAGAATGATAGCAGCAGAATTAGAAAGATTTAGAGAACGTCCCATATCTATCATAGGAATAGTGATGCAGTGGTCAGCATTTCTATTTAGAATATCTTCTGGAATTCCTCTTGACTCAGGACCAAACATAACAAAATCATTTTTTCCAAATTTTATATCTGTATATTTCTGCTTTGTTTTAGTAGTTGCATAATATATGACAGCATCAGGGTTTCCATTTATAAAATCTTCATAAGATTCCCACACTTTTAAATCAACAAGATGCCAGTAATCAAGACCAGCTCTTTTTAATTGTTTTTCATCTAAAGAAAAACAAAGAGGTTTGATTAAATGCAGAGTTGTATTAGTAAGTACAGCACTTCTTCCTATATTTCCTGTATTATATGGTATTTCAGGGTATAATAAAACTATATTCAATTTTTTTCCTCCTAACAAAATATTTACCAATAGATTATACACCAAAGAATGAAAATAGTGTATATCTTTTTGAATATATCTGATAAAAGAGGGATATGTCCTTTTTCAGAAGAGAGAACATCTATAATACATCGTTCTTGATAATTTAGGTAGACAAAATCAGTAATACTGAAGTATAATTAAAGATATGATATAGAATGTATGAGGAATTGAAGGAGGAAAACTGGAAAATGATGAATATAAAAACATTTTATTTAGGTTCAATGATGACAAATTGTTACCTTACTTGGAACGATGATAAAAATGCGTATCTTTTTGATTGTGGTGGAGAAAATATAGATAAAATAATGACTTTTTTAAAAGTTAATGGACTTACATTAAAATATTTAGTTCTTACACATGGACATGGAGATCACATTGCAGGAATAAATAGATTAATAGAAGAATATCCAAATGTTGAAGTATATATAGGTAAAGAGGATGCAGCATGTCTTACTGAACCAGAACTAAATTTAATGAAATATATAACAGGAGTAAGCTTTGTTTTTAATGGAGAGTTTCATACTGTAAAAGAGGGAGATATGGTAGGAGAATTTAAAGTTTTAGATACTCCAGGTCATACTATCGGATCAAAAAGTTTTTATTGCCCTGAAGCAAAAATGCTGATTTCAGGAGATACTATGTTTAGAAGAAGTTATGGAAGATATGACTTGCCTACAAGCAGTGGAGAAATGCTTTTCAACAGTCTTGCAAAATTATGCAGACTTCCTGCTGATACAAAAGTATACAGTGGACATAGCGATGAAACAGCTATAGGAGAAGAAAAGGAATTTCTATCTATGCAGGGAATAATCTAAATAATTAGGAGGTTATTTTTATGAATGAAAAAATATATGATGTTATAATAATTGGCGGTGGCCCAGCAGGCCTTACAGCTGGAATATATGTTGGAAGATCAAAATTGAGTACATTAATAATTGAAAGCGAAGGGATAGGAAGTCTTCTTATGGCTCATAAGATAGATAATTATCCAGGATTTCCAGAAGGTATATCTGGAAAAGAACTTTACACTTTAATGAAAAAGCAGGCTGAAAAGTTTGGAGCTGAATTTTTAAGTGCAACTCTTTTAGGTTTTGATGTATACTCAGACACTGAAAGCAAAATAGTAAAAACAGATAAAGGAAATTTTAAAGCAAAGGTTGTAATAATAGCAACAGGAACTGGAAAAAATGGAAATAAAAAACTAAAGGGAGAAGAGGAATTTTTAGGTAAAGGGGTATCATATTGTGCTACTTGTGATGGAGCTTTTACTAAAAATCTTAATGTATCTCTATTAGGACAGGGAGAAGAAGTCGCAGAAGAAGCACTTTTTCTTACAAAGTTTTCAAAAACTATAAAGATATTTGTAAATGAAAAAGAATTTAAATGTCACAAAGATACTTTAGATGCTCTTACTGCTTCTGGAAAAGTAGAAATAATAACAGACGCAAAACTTCTTGAAATAAAAGGTGGAGAGTATGTAGAGAAGCTTGTGATAGAAAAAGATGGAGAGACAAAAAACTATCCTTCTGACTTTGCATTTCTTTATTTAGGAACTAAAAACAATACAGAGATGTATGGAGAATTTGCTGATCTGGATAATCAAGGGAATATTGTAACAAAAGATGGATTAAAAATCAATATAGAAGGAATGTATGCAGCAGGAGATATAAGATCAGGAGTAGTAAGACAAGTGACAACTGCTGTAGCTGATGGGACTGTAGCTGCTATGGAAGCTATCAAGGAAATCTTAAAAAAGAAATAAAAAAAGAGGAAATTTGATAAAAATATGGTATCTTATAATAAGCCGAAATGTGATCCTAAGCAGGATCTTAAAAAAGGAGCTGATTACATATGAGAAAAACATTCATACTAGATACCAATATACTTATTCATGATCCTTATTGTATTTATAACTTTAGAGGTAATGATGTTATTCTGCCTATCTATGTTATAGAGGAGATAGATAAGCTTAAAAGAAATCAGAATACAGCTATGCAGGCCAGATTGGCTTCAAGAGTTTTAGATGAAATCAGAAAAGAAGGAAGTCTTTTTAAAGGAGTAGAGCTGAAAAATGATATATTTTTCAGAGTTGAAATTAAAAATGATATGAATCTTCTGCCAGAAGTTTTAAAAAGAGATATTGTAGACAACTACATTATTTCAGTAACACTGGGAATAAAAAAAGATAATCCAGACAAGAGAGTTATAATAGTAACAAAAGATATAAATATGAGAATCAAAGCGGATGCTTTGGGACTTGAAGTGGAAGACTATTCTACAGATATGGTAGATTATACAGAACTGTATGATGGATTTTATGAAGTAGAAGTAGACAGCAAGACATTTGGACAATATGAAAAAAATGGTAAGATGGATTTTGCAGATTTAGGAAGAGAAGATATTGTTCCAACACCAAATTGTTTCTTTAAGTTGAATTGCAAGGGAAATATCCTCACTGGAAGATATGACAATGGAAAAATCAAAAAGTTTCTTCTTGGAGACAGCAGTGCATGGGGACTTAGAGCAAGAAATGATGAACAGAGATTTGCTATGGATCTTCTGATGGATGAAAATATAAAGGTAGTTACTCTCGTAGGAGGAGCCGGAACAGGAAAAACGCTTTTAGCCATAGCAACAGGATTGGAATTGGTAGTTGAAAGAAAAAAATATAAAAAATTATTGATAGCAAGACCAATTATTCCTATGGGTAAAGATCTTGGATACCTTCCAGGAAGTGAAAAAGAGAAATTAAAACCTTGGATGCAGCCTATCTTTGATAATATAGACTTTCTAAGTGAAGCAAAAGATGATAAAACTGGAGAGAAAGTTGTAGAAGGACTAGAAGCTATGGGTATATTAAAAATAGAAGCTCTGACATATATTAGAGGAAGAAGTATACCAAGAGGACTTATTATAATTGATGAGGCACAGAATCTTACTCCATTGGAAATAAAAACTATAGTAACAAGAGCTGGAGAAAATACTAAGATGATATTTACAGGTGACCCTCAGCAGATAGATAATCCTTATCTTGATTCTAATACAAATGGATTGACATATTTAGCTGACAGGCTGAAAACTGAAGATATTGTAGGACATGTTACTTTGAAAAAAGGTGAAAGATCTAAACTTGCTGAAATAGCAGTAAAATTATTATAAAATTTTAAATAACAGGGGCAGTCATTTGGCTGCCTTTTACTTTATCTAAATTATTTTAAGAATAAAAGAAGTGTTTAGAAACAAATATTTTTTTAGGACAAATTCATAATTCTATTGTATAATTAATACATGTATAAAAAAGCTCCAGGAGGGAAAATGACTAGTAATTGCCAAGAAATATTGAGATTTTTAAATTGCAAATATGAAATATTTGAAGATGAAGAAAACAACAATGTAATAATGAGAAGATATAAGGAATTGAAAGAAATAGGAAAAAAGGAAAATTTTACACCATTAATAATAGTCCCAAGTGATATTTTAGCAGAGACTCTTAGTTTTATATATGAAGATTATGATGTGGAAGAATCTCAAAATGGAATAAAAGAATTTCGGGAAAAAGCTTTAAAAGAAGCAGAAAGCATAGATGTATCAGAATTTTTGAAAGAACGTTTTGACGAATACAGCGATATGCATAATGGTGATGATGTAACTGGAAACTTTAAATACAGTGAACCGTCAAATGAGTTTATAACATTTGCTGATGCTGATGAAATACCCTTTCCAGAGGTTGTAATAGTAAAAATACCTGAGTCTGAGCCTTGGAAAGCAGCAGTTTGGCTTCCTATGGGGGGATTCAATGACTGCCCCACACCAGCAGAGCAGGCAGCAGTTTTTAAATTCTGGTATGAGAAATATGGTGCTGTGCCTGGAGCTGTGACATATGACAACTGGGAATTATATGTGGATAAACCTTTAAAAGAAAATGAAGAACTTGAAGAATTAGCAGAGGAACAATTTGCCTTTTGTTACGACATAGTTATGCAGGGATGCGGGGATATTCGTTCTCTTGCAAGCTGTCTTAGAAATTCTCATGTATGGTATTTTTGGTGGGATTAAAATAAAAGTTTATACTTTAATATTTTAACTATCTGTGATATAATTTATTGTATTTAATATAAGAGAAGAAGTTTAGGAGGAGAATTATGGAAACATTATTTACGATAATGCTTTTTATATTTGCTATAGCGCTTATAATATTAGTGCTTATACAGCCTGATAGGAGCCACGGAATGTCAGCAAGCATGGGAATGGGAGCTTCAAATACTGTGTTTGGAATATCAAAAGACGGTGGGCCTTTAGCTAAAGCAACTCAAGTAGTTGCAGTACTATTTATTGTCAGTGCACTTTTATTATACTTAGTAAAATAGAAGGAAGAGGCGTATTGTTTTATCAATACGCTTTTTTTGTCAAAAAATAAAATGGTTGTGATGAGATGAATCTATTTGAAAGTAATTATGATAAAATAAAGCCTTTAGCTCTAAGACTCAGACCTACTAATTTAGATGATTTTATAGGTCAGGAAAAAATATTGGGAAAAGGTGGAGTTTTAAGAAAATTAATAGAGAAACAGAGCATATCAAATTCTATTTTTTTTGGACCACCAGGATGTGGAAAAAGTTCACTGGGAGAGATAATCTCTAAAACTCTTGACAGTAACTTTGAAACTCTAAATGCAACTGTTGCCAGTCTTAACGACCTGCGTGAGATTGTAGAGAAAGCCAAGAAAAATCTTGAATTTTATGGTAAAAAAACTATCCTGTTTTTAGATGAGATACATAGATTCAACAAACTTCAGCAGGACGCACTTCTTTCATACTGCGAGTCAGGAATACTGACTCTTATAGGAGCTACTACAGAAAATCCTTATTACAGTCTGAACAACGCTTTATTATCAAGAGTGATGATATTTGAGTTCAAATCTTTGAGCAGAGATAATATCAGAGAAATACTTGAAAAAGGAGTAAAGTATATAGGACTGGAAGAAAAGATATCAAAGGAAGTAATAGAGTGTATACTGGATATTTCACAAGGAGACAGCAGAATAGCCATAAACTATCTGGAACTTTATCAAAATAGCTGTATGGATTTAGAAGATGAAGAAGTTCTGGATATATTCAGACAGAGGCAGTCTTCGTATCATAAAGCAGAAGATAAATATAATTTAATATCAGCTTTGATTAAGAGTATGAGAGGAAGTGATCCTGATGCAGCTCTTTACTGGCTGGGAAGACTTCTCCATGGAGGAGAGGATCCAAGATATATAGCAAGAAGAATAATGATACATGCCAGTGAAGATGTAGGGATGGCAAATCCAGAAGCTATGCTTATAGCCAGCAGTGCAATGGCAGCCAGTGAAAAAATAGGTATGCCCGAAGTAAAAATAATACTTGCTCAGGCGGTAATATATCTTTCTATATCTACAAAGAGCAACTCATGCTATATGGGAATAAATAAAGTAATGGAAGATATAGAAAAAGGAGATATGGAAACAGTACCTTTGACTATATGCCATAATGCAAAAGGATACAAATATCCTCACGACTATGCTGGAAACTTTGTAAAGCAGAATTATACTGCTAAAAAGAGAGAGTACTATGTCCCTGGGGATAATAAAAATGAGAAACTTATAAAAGAAAAAATGGAAAAACTATGGGGAAAATAATATAAGAGGTGAGAATAATGAAGCTTATAAAAGCTGTTAGAGGAACTAAAGATATCTATGGAGAAGAGGCAGTAAAATATACATACATATCTAAAATGGCTCAGGAAGTATTTGAAAATTATGGGTATACATATATAAAAACTCCAATATTTGAAGAAACTGATCTGTTCAAAAGAGGAATTGGAGAAGGAACTGATGTTGTAGAGAAAGAAATGTATACATTTAAAGACAGAGGGGAAAGAAGTATAACTCTAAGACCAGAAAACACTGCATCAGTAGTAAGATCATATCTTGAGAATGGTATCTATGGAAAAGAAGAGGTAACAAGATATTATTACAATGGATCAATGTTCAGATATGAAAGACCACAAGCTGGAAGACAGAGAGAATTCAACCAGATAGGGGTAGAAGTATTAGGAGAAAGTTCACCTATATTAGATGCAGAAGTAATAGCAATGAGTTATACACTTCTTGAAAAATTAGGAATAAGTGATCTTGAAGTTCATATTAACTCAGTTGGAACAACAGCTTCTCGTACACAGTACAGAGAAAAATTGTTAAATTTTCTTAACCCTATTAAAGAAGAATTATGTGAAGACTGCCAAATGAGAATGGAAAAAAACCCACTAAGAGTCCTTGACTGTAAAGTAGAAAAATGTAAAGAGCTTACAAAAGAAGCTCCTAGTATAATAGATTCTCTTACAGAAGAAGAAAGAGCTCATTATGAAGATGTAAAAAAATATCTTGATATTTTTGGAATAAAATATGTTGAAGATCCAAAATTAGTAAGAGGGCTTGATTATTATTCAAGTACAGTTTATGAAATAGTTACTAATAAACTTGGAGCACAGGGAACTGTATTAGGAGGAGGAAGATATGACAATCTTCTGAAACAGTTAGGTGACAAGGATATTCCAGCAGTAGGATTTGCAGCTGGAGTGGAAAGAATGATGATGTTGTTGGAAGAATATCCTAGCAACAGTCCTGATGTCTATGTAGCTTGGCTTGGAGATGAAGCAAAAGATTTTGGTATAAAAATAACTAAAGTATTGAGAGATGCAGGAGTAAAAACTTTTGTAGACTTCAATTCTAAAGGTATGAAATCTCACATGAAAAAAGCTGATAAACTTGGAGTAAAATATTGTATAATAGCTGGAGAAGATGAAATTAATAAAGGAACAGTTGTTTTAAAAGATTTTGCTAACAGAACTCAGGAAGAGTTATCATTTGAAAAAGCAATGGAAATAATTAAAGAATCTAGATAGAGGAAAAATTTTAAGGAGAGGATAGTTATGATTTATAAAACTCATAATTTAGGTGAATTGAGAAAAGAGAATATAGGACAGGAAGTAATTCTTTCTGGTTGGGTAGACACAAAGAGAGACCTTGGTGGGTTGACTTTTGTGGATATGAGAGACAGAGAAGGAAAAACACAGGTCATCTTTGACATAGATGTAGCGCCTAAAGATGTAGTTGAGCAGGCTCAAAAACTTAAAAATGAATCAGTTATAAGAATAGTTGGAGAAGTAAAAGAAAGACAAAGTAAAAATCCAAATATGCCTACAGGAGATATAGAAGTTTTTGCTAAAGAACTTACAGTATTAAACAGCTGTGATGTTCTTCCTTTCCAAATCTCAGGAATAGATGATAATCTTAATGAAAATATCAGATTGAAATATAGATATCTTGATATCAGAAGATCAAGAATGCTTCATAACCTTAAAATGAGACATAAAATGATTATGGCAATAAGAAACTACATGGATAAAGAAGGATTCTTGGATATAGATACTCCTTTACTTACAAAATCTACACCTGAGGGAGCTAGAGACTTCCTAGTTCCATGCAGAATAAGCCCAGGAGACTTCTATGCACTTCCACAATCACCACAATTATTCAAACAATTATTGATGATTGGGGGAATAGAAAGATATTTCCAATTAGCTAAATGTTTCAGAGATGAAGACCTTAGAGCAGACAGACAATTTGAATTTGTACAATTGGATATAGAGATGTCTTTCGTAACTATGGAAGATGTAATGAGAACTATAGAAGGACTTGCTAAAGATGTATTTACTGCTATTACTGGAGAAGAGGTTAACTATACTTTCCAAAAAATGCCTTATGCAGAAGCAATGTCAAGATTTGGTTCTGATAAACCAGATATTAGATTTGGTGTAGAACTTAAAGATTTAACTGAAATAGTAAGAAATTCAGGATTTAAAGCTTTCCAAGAAACTGTAGCAAATGGCGGAATAGTAAAAGCTGTAGTTGCACCTCAGGGAGCAGAGAGATTCTCTAGAAAAATTATTGGAGAATATGAAGAGCATGCTAAAAGATATTTTGGTGCTAAAGGAATGGCTTACATAAAAATAACTGAAGAGGGTATAAACTCTCCAATAGCTAAATTCCTTTCAGAAGATGAAATGAAAGCTATAGTAGAAACAACAGGAGCTGTAAAAGGAGATATCATCCTTATTATAGCTGACAAAGCAAAAGTAGTATATGGAGCTTTAGGAGCTATCAGAACTAGAATAGGAAAAGAATTTAATCTTATCAATCCTGACGAATTTAAATTCCTATGGGTAGTAGATTTCCCTATGTTCCAATATGATGAGGAAGAGAAAAGATATAAGGCTGAGCATCATCCATTCACTTCAATAAAAGATGAAGATTTAAATGCTTTCTTAAATGGACAAACTGAAAATATCAGAACTAATACATATGACATGGTACTTAATGGATTTGAAATTGGTGGAGGTTCTATCAGAATATTCAATCCAGAAATTCAATCTAAAGTATTTGACAGATTAGGACTTACACCTGAAGAAGCTAAGACTAAATTTGGATTCTTCCTTGATGCATTTAAATATGGAGCACCACCTCATGGAGGGCTTGCATTTGGATTAGACAGATGGCTGATGGTAATGCTTAAAGAAAATTCTATAAGAGACGTTATTCCATTCCCTAAAACAAATAAAGGACAATGTCTAATGACAGAAGCTCCTGGAGAAGTGGATGATGGGCAGTTGGAAGAATTATATTTAAAAAGTACTTATGTAGAAGAAAAAAATCAATAATTATAGAAAAAACGAATTATTGAATAAAAAAGAACTTTAAAATGTTGAAAAAAAAATAAAATAATGATATAATTCCATTATAAGAATAAATGTTTCTGACCTACTCGCTATTTTCACGAGGTTTTGGGCCTAATGTCGTCATGGGGTTGGCGCTGTATATAGTAACTCAGCAAAGTCACGATCATCTTAAAGCTTAAGTTGTTTTACGGACTCTGTATGCTTTATATAACTGACTACCACTTTTGGGTTTGGCGACTAAAACTGTACTGAAGGCGGTAGGTTGGAGTTATTCTTTTGGGACTTTGTGTCCCTTTTTTATTTGACTGATATTTTGAAGAGAAATAAATAAAGTGTGAGGTGGAATAGTGCTTATCATAGATAGAGAGATAGCAAAAATTTTTGAAAATACAATAAAGAAACTATATAGTGAAAAGGAAACAAAAAAAGTAGAAGTATCTGTTGCTACAAATGAAAAATTTGGAGATTTCCAGACAAATTTTGCAATGATGAATTCTAAAATAATAGGTAAAAATCCAAGAGTTATAGCTCAAGAGGTTCTTGATAATCTTGAAGAAAATAATGTTATTGAAAAATTAGAAATAGCAGGACCTGGATTTATCAATATATTTTTAAAAAGCGAGTATCTTGGAGAGCTTTTAAAAAAATCAAGAACAGAAGAATATGATTTTTCTTTCTTGAATAGAGAGGGAGATGTAATAATAGATTACTCTTCGCCAAATATAGCTAAAAGAATGCATATAGGGCATCTAAGATCAACAATAATAGGAGATTCGATCAGAAGAATCTACAAATATCTAGGTTATCATATAGTAGCTGATAATCATATAGGAGACTGGGGAACACAGTTTGGGAAACTTATCATTGGATACAGAAGATGGCTGAATAAAGAAGCTTATAAAGAAAATCCTATTGAAGAGTTAGAAAGAGTTTATGTAGAGTTTTCTAAGCTGTCTGAAACTGAGCCAGAACTTGAAGAGGAAGCAAGACTTGAATTAAAGAAACTTCAAGATGGAGATGCTGAAAACTTTGCTCTTTGGAAAGAATTTATAAAAGTATCATTAGATGAGTATGATAAACTTTATAAAAGATTGGGTGTTCATTTTGATACATACTATGGAGAATCTTTTTACCACCCTATAATGCAGGGAGTAGTAGAGGAACTTGTAGAAAAAAAATTGGCTGTAGAAGATGATGGAGCTAAAGTTGTATTCTTTCCAGAAGAAGACAATCTTTTCCCATGTATAGTACAAAAGAAAGATGGAGCTTTTCTTTATTCAACATCTGATATAGCTACTATCAAATTCAGAAGAGAAACTTATAACATAAATAAACTTATATATCTTACTGATGAAAGACAACAGGATCACTTCAAGCAGTTCTTCAGAATAACAGATATGCTTGGATGGAATGTAGAGAAACATCACATCTGGTTTGGGATAATGAGATTTGCTGATGGAGTATTCTCAACTAGAAAAGGAAATGTAATAAGACTTGAGCAGCTTCTAGATGAAGGAAAGAAAAGAGCTTATGAAATAGTACAGGAGAAAAATCCTAGTTTGTCTGAAGAAGAAAAGGATAAAATAGCAGAAATAGTTGGAGTAGGGGCAATAAAATATGCCGACCTTTCTCAAAACAGACAAAGTCCTATTATATTTGAATGGGATAAAATTCTGACTTTTGAAGGAAATACCGCTCCTTATCTTCAGTATTCTTATGCAAGAATCCAATCTATATTAAGAAAAGCTGAAAGTGAAGGAAAAAATGTAGATTACAGTAAAGAAATAAAAATAGAAGATAAACTAGAAAGAGCATTAGCTGATCATATAACAGCATTTCCAATGGCTGTGCTAAAAGCTTCTGAAACATTTAAGCCAAATATAATTGCAGATTATTTATTTGAGCTTTCTAAGAAATTTAATAGTTTCTACAACAGCTGTCCAATATTAAATCAGGAAGATGAGATTTTATATTCAAGAGCACTTATAGCTAAGATAACAGGAGAAACTATTAAGGATGGATTATCTCTGCTTGGAATAAAAACTCTGGATAGAATGTAAGTGAAATTTAATTTATTTTCTTACTTTAAAGAAGATAAATGTTTTAAAAGAAAATGAAATGGCTTAGAAATAAAATCTAAGTCATTTTTTTGTACCATCAAAAGAAAAAAATGGTTAAAAATGTAAAGAATGTTGTTTTTGTGATATAATAAGGATAGAAAAAGAATTATTTAGTACAAAAAAGTTAAGTTTTAAGGAATGAAAAATATCAAATAAAAAGCATGGTGAAGTTATGGGGAAAAATAAGATAGTAATAGTAAGTGGATTAAGCGGAGCAGGAAAAACTACTGCATTGAATACAATGGAAGATATGGGTTATTATGTTGTAGATAATCTTCCTTGTGAAGTAGGAAATTTTTTTATTAACACTTCTATTGAAAAATTAGGATTAGGAATAGATATTCGTTCATTTAAAAAAGTAGATGAATTTTTTCAGCTTTTACTTGAAATGAAAAAAGCAGAGATAGACTATTCACTTATTTTTATTGAAGCTTCTGAAGAGATAATACTTAACAGATATAATCTGACTAGAAGAAGACATCCATTGGAAGCTGACACTCTTTTAGAAAGTGTTCAAAGAGAAAGAGAGATAATGTTTCCTATAAGAGAGGCTGCAACTGGAATAATAGACACAAGTTATATAAAACCTAAAGAGCTGTCAGAAAGAGTAAGAGAAATACTCATGGTAGATGGAGAAACAAAAGATATAAATATTCATGTACAGTCATTTGGTTTTAAATACGGGATTCCCATTGACCTTGACCTTCTTTTTGATGTAAGATTCCTTCCTAACCCCTACTATGTAGAAGAATTAAAAGAAAAAACTGGAGAAGATAAAGCGGTGTCTTCTTATGTAATGGGATATGATGTATCTCAGGAATTTGCTTCAAGACTTTTGGATTTGATGGAATTTCTTATCCCTAATTATATAAAAGAAGGGAAGAAACACTTAACTATCGGTATAGGATGCAGCGGCGGTAAACATCGTTCAGTAACTTTAGCTTCACTTTTATACAGAGAGCTTTCTAAAAAGGATAAACTGAATGTATATATTAGCCATAGAGAGAAAGAGAGAGGAAATTGGTAGAAAGTAAAATAGATATCAAAAAAATAGATATACCTGAAAATCCAGGAGTATATCTAATGAAAAAAAATGGCAAGATAATCTATGTAGGAAAAGCTAAAAACTTAAAAAACAGAGTATCTTCATATTTTAACAGAGAGCATGAAAGTGAAAAAACTAAAGAACTGGTAAAAAATATAGAAGATATAGAATTTATTATATGCAATAGTGAAATAGATGCTTTTGTCCTTGAAAATAATCTTATAAAAAAGTACAGCCCTAAATATAATATAGCTTTAAAAGATGAGAAGACATATCCCTATATAAAAATCAGCAGAGAAACATTTCCAAATATCAAGATGATCAGAACAACAAGAGCTCTTGATAATAAAACAGGAATGTATTTTGGTCCATATCCTCAGGGAGGATGGAATCTGAAAAAAAATATTGTAAAGATATTTAAAATCAGAGACTGCAACAGAGATATGAATAAAGTATATGCAAGACCATGCCTTAAATATTTTATGAAGATGTGTCCTGGTCCTTGTACTTACAAAAATATAAAAGAAGAGTATAATGAGCTTGTAGAAGGGGCTAAGCAGCTTTTAAAAGGACAGGGAAGAAGCGTAATAGAGGAATTAAAAAAGAAAATGGAAAAAGCTTCTGAAGATATGAAGTTTGAAGAAGCCATAATGTACAGAGAGCAGATAAAAGAAATAGAAAATACTGTAAATAATCAAATAACTGAATATGGAAAAGAATTGGATGAGGATATTTTCAATATAAAAGAAGAAAATAACAGAGTATTCATCTGTGTATTAAATGTGAGAGATGGTAAAATTTTAGGAAAAATCTCGACAAATATAGATTTAAAAGATAAAATATATGAGAACATACTTGAAGTAGTTGTGATGGCATTTTATAATAAACATCCAATACCTCAAAATATAGTGTTTTCAAGTGAATATGAAAATGAGAGCAGCAGAGTGCTTGAAGCTTTAAAAAAGGATAAAAATAAAAAAATAGAATTCTTTTTTCCAAAGATAAAAAGCAGAAGAAAAGAACTTTTAGAAATGGGAGAGCTCAATCTAATAAGAGATATAGAAAATCATTACAGAAAAAAATCTGTTATTGAAGAGGGACTTTACAAGATATATACTACTTTATCTCTTAAAAGATATCCTAGAAAAATTGAATGCTTTGACATATCTAATATTCAGGGTAAAGATGCTGTAGCATCTATGAGTGTATCTGTGGAAGGAAAAGCTTCAAAACAGGATTACAGAAAATTTAAGATCACATGTAAGGACACACCAGATGACTTTGCAATGATGAGAGAAGTAATAACAAGACGCTATGGAAAACTTCCAGAAAATGAATTTCCAGATGTAATACTTATAGATGGAGGACTAGGGCAGATAAATGCTGCTGGGGAAGTTTTTAGAGAATTAGGTAAAGATGGTATATCTGATCTTCTCAGTTTAGCAAAAAGAGATGAAGAGGTATATAAATATGGAGAAAATATACCATATGTTTTCTCAAAAGATCAGGAAGCATTAAAAATATTTCAAAGAGTGAGAGATGAAGCACATAGATTTGGTATAACATACCATAGAAAACTTAGAAGCAAGAGAGTGCTGTCTTCTGAACTGGATGAGGTAGAGGGTATAGGAGAAAAGAGAAAAGCAGTTCTTTTAAAAGAATTTGGCTCAGTATCAAAAATAGCAAAAGAAGATATAGAGTCTCTTTCAAGGTTTGTACCTAGAAATGTTGCAGAGAATATCTTAGAAAAATTAAGAAAAAAGTAAACTGGAGGAAATGATGAAGAAAAATGCCTTTGTAGTATTTTTACTGACTATGCTGATGCTGACTGGATGTCAGAAACTTGTTGCAAGGAGAGACGAAAGCCAGGTAGTAGAATTTGCAAACAAAATGCCAAAAGGAGAGTACACACTTAAAATTTACAGACTTGATTATCCAGAAACACCTTCAGACAGGGATGCTTTTTATGAAAAATTCAGCGTTCTTATGTCAAAAATGGTAGCTCATAATAAAGATATAAACCTGATAATACCTTTTGAGTTATACCAAGATATAAAAAATATAGGTAAAAGAGATGTTAGAGAGTCAGAAAAAGTTTATTATAAACCTGCTTCTGAATTAACTGAAGATGAAAAAGAATTTATAGATTCAAAAATAGATATAAGTTATCCAGAAAATGCAGGGATTTTTCAGGAATATTTAAATAAGCAGGTATATTACTGGTTAAATTATCTGAAGAGAGGGAATGAATATAATTTTGGAAACTATTACACTGAACTTGATAAAATGAAACTAGTGGAAGAAATATTTGAAAATAGAAAGATGATTTCAAAGACTTTTGAACCAATTGAAAATGATTTTATTTTAGAAGTGAATAGTTCTAATATAGAGGAAGCTGGGAAAACTGGACTTCCATTATATACAGATGGTACATTTGAAAAAGAAGATAGTATTTTATCTCCAGTAATTATTTTGAAAAAAGCTATATGGGAAACTCTTATACCTGATAAAATAGTTTTAGCAGAAGGGATGATTACTGAAAATGTAAAAGACTATGAATTTGGAGTGCGTGTTATAAATATTGCTGATCCGACATCACTTGTAGAAAACCTTGAAAATGAAGAAAAAGGGTTAAAAATAAAAGATTTGAAAAACTTTAAAATGGTAAAACCAAAAGAAGTAATTTTGAAGAAAGCAAGTGTTAGGGAAAATGAAAAAGGAAGAGATATCTTAAAGATTGAAAATGAGGAAACTCAATGGAGGATCAATTAATGTTATATATATTTTTTCTGATTCTGTTATTAATTTTATTTTTTTATGTTTTAAAAAGACAGGAGAAGGAACATTTTGGAGATATAATTAGGATACTTACAAGTCTTAGAGCTAAGAAAGATATAGAAGACATCCCAGATATACTTAAAGATGAATATACAGAAACGTTGAACAAAATAATCAAGCAGGAACTGGAGTTGGAAAACTCCATAGAAGAACTGAGAGAATATAGAAAAGAACTGGAAGTTACATATGATGCACTTGTAACAAAATCAACTCAGCTGGAATACAGTAATCATATACTTGAAAGAAGGGTTGAAAATCTATCTAATTTAAACTCTCTTTCCAGAGCAGTATTATCTATATTAGAAGTTGATAAAATTATAAATATAATTTTGGATGCATATTTTGTGCTCACAGGAGCAAAGAGAATATCTCTTTACCTTTGGGAAAACGGCAAACTGAAAAATAAAAGAATAAAAGGTGCTATAAAATTCAGAGGGGAAGTTTCCTATCCAGAGGAGATATTAAAGGAATATACAAGAAATGATTTTAAGAAGATATATGAAGAACTGTCAGTAGGATTTGCAGTACAAAAGGATGAAGTAGTTGTTATTTCTCCTTTGGTAGTAAAAGGAAAAGAACTGGGAGTTATTTATGTGATTGAAGATAAAAATAAACTTATTGACTTAGATGAAGAAACTATATCTGCTCTTGTAATACAGGTTTCCATAGCAATAAACAATGCTCAGATATATGCAGACCTTATTGTTAAAGAAAGAATGTCAAATGAATTGGAAGTTGCAGCAAGAATCCAAAAGAAAATACTTCCAGAAGATATAGATGAAGTTTTTGGATTGGAAATCGCAAACTATTTTGAACCTGCAAAAGAAATTGGTGGAGATTATTATGATTATACTATTCTTGATGATGATAATTTCTCTATAACAATAGCAGATGTCAGTGGTAAAGGAGTTCCAGCTGCCTTTTTGATGGCTTTAGGAAGATCTGTATTGAAAACAGTAACAATAACAGGAGATACAGGACCAGCTGAAAACTTAAATGAATTGAATAGAATTATATATCCTGATATAACAGAGGATATGTTTATTACAATGATGCATAGTAAATATAATAAAAATACAAAAACCTTGCATTATTCAAATGCTGGACACAATCCTCTGGTAGTATATAGAGCAGAGACTGATACTGTTGAGCTTCATACAGTAAAAGGTGTAGCAATTGGATTTTTGAATGATTATAAATACAAGCAGGGTGAAATCAAACTTGGCAAAGGAGATATAGTAATCTTCTACACAGATGGAATAAATGAAACAGAGAATAAAAATAAAGATATGTTTGGTATAAATAAACTTAAAGAAGTAGTTTATCAAAACAAATTAAAGAGACCTGAAGAGATAAAAACAGCTATACTGGAAGAATTGAATAAATTCAGAGGAGATTATGAACAGGTAGATGACTTGACATTTGTTATACTTAAAAGCAATCTTTAAGAAAGGTGAGGAAATTGGCAGAAAGAGTTAGCATAGGAGGGCAGGCAGTTATTGAGGGTGTAATGATGAGAAGCCCTGAATGGCTGGCAACAGCAGTAAGAAAACCCTCAGGAGAAATAGTATATAAGAAAATCAAAGTAGGCGGAAAAAGAAATAAGCTTGCAAAGATACCATTTGTCAGAGGAGCAGTGACTCTTTTTGATGCATTGGTACTTGGGATAAAGGAGCTTACATTTTCTGCAAACCAGTCAGAAGAGGAAGAAGAAAAGCAGCTTTCACAAAAAGAAGCAGTAATGACAACAATAGTATCATTGGGATTAGGGATAGGGTTATTTGTAGTTTTTCCATCTCTTATCAGCAGTTTTGTTTTTGCAGATAATAGAATATATTCTAATTTATTAGAAGCAGTATTGAGACTTGCATTTTTTGTCTTTTATATATGGATAATATCATTTTCAAAAGATGTAAAAAGAGTCTATGAATATCATGGAGCAGAACATAAATCTATTTATGCTTATGAAAATCAAATGGATCTTACACCAGAAAATGCAAAAGGATTTACAACACTTCATCCTAGATGTGGAACAAGTTTTCTATTAATAGTAATGCTCATATCAATTATAGTATTTTCATGTATGGATTTTATACTACCAGTTCCAGCAAATGGAATAGAAAAAGTAATAACAAAAGTAGTATTGAGAGTAATATTAATGCCTCTTATAGCTGGGATATCTTATGAAATACAGAGATATAGCAGCAATCATTTAGATAAAATATGGGTAAGAGCACTAGCATTTCCAGGATTATCTTTACAAAGAATAACAACAAAAGAACCAGACCTGTTGCAATTAGAAGTTGCGATTGTAGCAATAAAGGCCGCTTTAGGTGAAAAAGTGGAAAATGCTACTGAAATTGAAGGTTAAATTAGAGAAAAAATATTGTTATTCTTTAGATGGTATGATATAATTGTGAGGTATAGTGTGCAAAAATCAGTATATAAATTTACTTATAGAAACATAGGAGACTGAAATGAGACTGAAAAATGAAATTGAATACGTATTTAGAATACTATTGTATTTAACAATAAATGGGGATAATAGAATTATTTCTTCAAATGAAATTTCAGAGAAAGAGGAAATTCCTCATTTATTCAGCCTAAGAATACTTAAAAAATTAGAAAAAGCTGATTTGGTTTTAATTTTTAAAGGAGCTAAGGGTGGGTATAAACTAAAAAAAGACAGCAGCGAAATAACTTTAAAAGATGCAATCGAATCAATTGAAGGAAATATCTGCATCAAAGATTGTTTGGAATCGCCAGAGAGTTGCACTTTAAGAAAAGGTAACTGTGGGGTGCATAGAATATTGAAAGATATAGAATCACAATTTATATCTAGATTACAAGATGTAAACTTCAGAGATTTAGCTGATGGAAAATATTAATAAAAAATAGGAAATAAAGGCTGACTATATTTAGTCAGCCTTATTTTACATTAGGAGATATATAAATGAGAAAAGGAAAATTAATTTATGAAATAGGAATAGACAAAAGAGGAAAATTTGTAGAGAGGCCTAATAGATTTGTGGCAGATGTAAAATTGGAAGATAATAGTGTGGTGACATGCCATGTACATGATTCAGGGAGGATAAGAGAGCTTCTTTTTACAGATAACAGTATAGGTATAAAAAAAGCTAAAGAGGGAAGTATAAGAAAAACTCAATGGGATGTAATATCAGCTCTTTCAGATGATAAAGAAGATATTTTGATAAATTCATCTTATCATAGATATATATCAGAAAAATTTTTAAGAGATGAGAAATTATCTCCCTTTGGAAAATATAGTAATATAAAAGCTGAAGTAAAATATGGAGACAGCCGTATAGATTATCTTATAGAAAAAGATGATAAAAAAATCTGGGTGGAAGTAAAAGGAGTCTCTCTTTCACTGAATAAAAAAGCAATGTTTCCAGATGCACCTAGTACGAGAGCTCAAAAGCACTTAAAAGAGCTGATGAAAATAAAAGAGAGTGGAGACAGGGCTGCTGTACTGCTTCTTGTATTTAGAGAATCAGATACCTTCAGACCTAAATGGGAAACTGATCCAAAATTTTCAGAATTATTTTATGAAGCTATTGAAAAAGGAGTAGAAGTATATCCAGTTCAATTTTTCTTAAAAGATGGAAACATAATGTATGAGGATAAAGAGATAAAAATATTATCAAAAGAAGAAAGATAATTTGATGATGCCAGACAGAAAAAGTTAAATTAAAAAGTAGAAAAAGGGAATATTTAAATAATTAATAAAGCAAGAAAAATGTAAAAAATATTTTACAGCAATGTTTTTCTTGATTTAATCTCTTAAAAGGGGTATAGTTAAAGTAAGATGTAAAGTAGGAGGTATCTTTAATGAATAATTATAAATTTATACATCATAAAGAATGTGAATTTTTTCCATGTCACGAAATGAAAAATTTAGAAGATTTTAACTGTATGTTCTGTTATTGTCCTCTATATATGATGGGAGAGGAATGCGGAGGAAATTTTAAATATACTCCCCATGGAATAAAGGACTGTTCAAATTGTAATCTTCCTCATATTAAAGAAGTTGGGTATGCTCACATTCAAAAGAAGATGCTTGATGTTATAGAAAGAGTACAAAAAGAATATTTAGACAAGAAAAAAGAAGAAGAAAGCAAAAAATAAAACATTCAGGTAATTACAGCAGTTAAAATCATTAACTGCTTAATTACTGGAATTTATATATAAAATATAGTAGCTTATTGGGAAGACAGTAATAAAATATGACTATTCAAAATAGGTGGTAATATGAATCTGGGGAAATCAAAAACGGAGAATGTTTATGAAGCTTTTTTTAATTTAGAAAAAATGTTAAAAAGAGATGAATATACATACTTGGAAAAATTAAAAATGCTAAAAGTTTTGAAAGCAAAATGTGATATTTCTTTATTGGGAGTAATTATATTAAATAACAAAAAGCAAATAAAAAGTGATTTTTTTTGGAATAACTCTGAAATAAATAATGTTACAATAAAAAAATTTTTATATAACAATCTTTTTAGATTATTTGAAGAAGCTTCTAAAGCAGAAGATTATATTACTTTAGAAAATAATGAGAAAATATATAAAATAGGCAATGCATCTCAAAATAATTTTATATTCCTTCCTGTAAAAAATATTCAGGAAGATTTTTGTATTGGTGGGATATTAGTTGGAAAGAAAAAAGAAAAGGGAAACTGGATTAAAGAAGAAACTAAACTGTTGAAGACATTTGCTCTGGTTATGGAAATATTTTATACAAATAAATATAAATATGATGAATTTTTTACACAATCTTGGATATTCAATGAAATCCTTGATAATATGAATGTAAATCTTTACATCACAGATATAAAGAATGATAAGATACTGTTCATGAATAAAAAAATGAAAGAAAGTTATAATATTGAAGAACCTGAAGGGAAAATATGCTGGAAAGTTCTTCAAAAAGGGATGAGTAAGAGATGTGATTTCTGCCCTGTACCAAGACTTCTTGATAAAAAAGATGAAAGGTCAAGTGTAGTATGGAGAGAGTGTGGAACTATTACAGGAAAAACTTACGAAAACTATGATAGTTTAATAAAATGGACAGATGGCTCTATAGTGCACTTTCAAGAATCTACTGATATAACTGATACACTTACTTTAAAGAAAAATGTTGTTCAGGATATTTTATGTGAGGAAGCATTGAATTGGAGAGCTGGAAAAGCTGAAATGGCTAAATCTATTCAGGAGGCTAAGAAAAATAAAAAAAATTTTGTAGTGGCTACAGTAGATATGGATGATTTAAAAATGATCAATGAAAGGTATGGGCATATTGAAGGGGATTTGGTCATTATAGAAACTATGAAAGTGATAAAAAGCTTTCTAACTGAAAAAGAATTTATATTCAGATTGGAAGGAGATAATTTCATAGTTGTATTTGAAGATAGAACTGAAAAGGAAGTTGTTAAACTTTTATTTGAATGTCTTGATAAGTTAAAAGCGAGAAAAAGAGAACTGAAAAAAGAATTTAATTTCTCTTTCTGCTTTGGGACGGTAGAAACACATCCAGATGAAGAAATTTTTGAAAATGATATTATAGCAAGAGCTGACAAAAAACTTTATTTTCAAAAATTAAAATATCATAAAAATAAAATAGATAATTATGGAAGTGGAAATAATGTAAAAATTTCTGCAAATGAAAAAGATTTTATTTATGATAAAGATCTTCTATATGAGGCATTGGTCATGAGTACTGATGATTTTATTTATATTTGTAATATGAAAACAGGGAGATTTAAGTATACACCTGCAATGGTAGAAATGTTTAATCTGCCGTCTGATATAATTAGAAATCCAATTTTTCTCTGGAAAAATATAGTTCATGAAGATGATTGGGAAAAATTCTATCAATCAAATATGGAGATAGGAGAGGATCAGCTGGATTATCATTTGGTAGAATTCAGAGCTAAAAATAAAGATGGGGAATATGTGTGGCTCAGATGCCGTGGACATTTAATGCGTGATGAAGTTGGAGAGCCAAGTATTTTTGCTGGTATAATGACTTTAATGGGAAAACAGAATAAAATAGACATTGTAACTAGACTGCTTAATATAAATGAGTTTTCTAAATCTTTTGAGGAAAAAATAAAAGATTATGCAGTTGAAACTATTGGGATGATGATTTTAGGTATAGATGATTTCAAACAGGTAAATGAAATGTATGATAGAGAATTTGGGGATGGAGTTTTAAAAATGACAGCTCAAATAATCCAGTCTTCTCTTCCAAGAAATGCTTTAGCATATAGACTGGATGGAGATCAATTTGGAATTCTTGTTGAAAATACAGATCATGATGAATTACAGAATATATATGACAGAATAAAAATGAAATTTTCCCGTCAGCAGCTTTTTGAAAAATCAAAAGCTTTTGTAACTATTTCAGCAGGATGTTCATTATATCCGCAAGATGGAAATAATTATCAGGAATTATATAAATATACAGATTATTCCTTGCAGTATGCTAAAAAAAGTGGAAAAGATAAGATAGTATTTTTTTCTAATGATATATTAGAGCATAAATCACGTTTTTTAGAAATACTTCGTCGTATCAGAGAAAGTATAGAAAATGGATTTGAAGAATTTGAAGTATTCTATCAGCCTCAAGTATTTTGCAAAAATACAAAGTTAAAAGGAGTAGAAGCTTTGTTGAGATGGAAATGTGAAAAATTTGGAAGCATTTCCCCAGAAGAGTTTATACCAATATTGGAAGAGAGTGGACTAATAATTCCAGTAGGTAAATGGGTATTGAAGGAAGCATTAAAAACTTGCAAAGAGATGCTGAAGTATGATAAAAATATAACTGTTAGTATAAATTGTTCATTTATACAACTTTTAGATGAGAATTTTTTGAATGATGTCAAAAATATAATTTCTGAAGAGAATGTTCCACCAGAGAATGTCATTTTAGAATTGACAGAAAGCTGTATAATAAAGAGTATTGAAACATTGCATGAAAGATATCGCCAAATGAAAGAGATGGGGATAAAAACAGCAATGGATGACTTTGGAACTGGTTATTCCTCGCTGGGAATATTGAAACAGGTTCCTGCAAATATAGTAAAAATAGATCGTGCTTTTGTAAAGGATATAGTTAAAAGTAGATTTGACATTACTTTTATTGAATTTATTACAAGAATTTGTCATTCAGTAGATATAAAAGTATGTTTAGAGGGAATTGAGACTAAGGAAGAATTTGAGCTTGTGCGTAATTTGGAAATTGATTATATTCAAGGTTATTATTTTGGTAAACCTCAGCCTAAAAAGAATATATTTGAAAATTTTTTAATAAAAAATAAAAGTTAAAATAGCATCTCAAAAGCTTTATCTAAATCAAATAAGAGTGTTATATTGGAAATTAAGGAGCTGCTGTTTTATGAAAATAAAAGGTATGAAGACAGAATTGTGGATAATAAGTATTTGTGTTTTTTTGGTGATGTTGAATTCAGTCATGCTGTTTCCTAAAAAGGTTAATACTTTCTTCTTAAATATGATAGAGAGTGAATTGGATAATTCAACACAAAGAAATACAAATATTATATATGGGAAAATAAATGATACTAATACTTTATTATATGAAATTTCAACAGATATAATAAATGAAAAAAATATAAGAAGTGAAGAAATAGAAAAATTAGTGAAAACAGTAGGGGAAAATTTTAACTTTAGAGCTATTGGAATTGTAGATACAGAAGGAAAAATTATTTCTAAAATAGAGTTTGCTAAAAATGACAGTGATGAAAATTTCTATAAGAATTTAAGATTTGAAAATGGAGAAGAGAAAAATACAAACTGGAATGTATATAAAAATAATGTATACAGTAAAATTCCTATTTTTGATGAAGAAAAATATATAGGGGTTCTTTTTTGTATATTTAATTTCAAAGAGATGTTTAAAAATTTAGATGATATAGAAAGAACAGACACAATATACGTTTATGTCATTGACAGCAAAGGGGGAATATTAATAAGATCTGTCAATAGCGAGGTTCTTTTTAAGGATAATAATTATTATGAATGGATTAAGAAATCACAAGATAACGGAGAAAAGATTGTAGATAATATCCAAGATTTTTTCAAAAACAATAAAATTGAAAATATGGGATATAGTATAAATCTTTTAGACAGAGTAATATATTTTGCTCCTTTAAATATAAATGACTGGTATATAGTTTCTATGATTTCTAAAAATGGATTAAGTTCTAATATAAACCAAATTAAAAGGTTTACTAATATCCACTTGGGAGTAATTATACTTTCAATAGCATATTTTTTGAGTATTATAATACACTTTATGAAAAAAAATCGTCAAGTTATAGAAGAACAGAATAAAAAGCTTCAGATAAGTGAAAAAACTTTAATGACAGCTGCTGAAGAAACATCTTTAATAATATATGATTATGATATAAAAAATAGAAAGATAAGTTTTAGAAATGGTGAAAAAATAATTTCTTCCCTTCCTAAAGTTATTGAAAATGTACCAGAAAGTCTTTTTGAAAGTGAAATTTTATTAGAAGAATGTAAAGAAGAAACAGAAGCTAAATTTGCAAGTATTGCTGCTGGAGCTAAGTCAACAACTTCTATTTTCTGTCTGAAAAATAAAGAAACCAATGAAAAAGAGTGGTTTAGAAGCACTTTATCAAATATTTTTAATGATAAAGGGGAGATAGAACACACAATAGGAATGATGGTAGATATAACAAAGGAAAGAAAAAAAGAATTATTATTTAAAAATAAATCTAAAAAAGATTCATTAACAAATTTGTATAATCGTGAAAGTGCAGTCAAAATAATAGAAGGTATTCTTAAAGATTCCCAGTATAAAGAAAGTATTCACGCCTTAATGATTATGGATTTTGATAACTTTAAAACTATAAATGACAGTTTAGGGCATATTATGGGAGATAAAGTATTGATAGATGCTGCTGCCAAATTAAGAAAAGCTTTAAGAAGAAGCGACATTATAGCAAGGTTGGGAGGAGACGAAATATTAATCTTTCTTTTAGATATAGGGAATAAAGAAAACGTTGCTAGGGTAGCTTCTCAGATTGTAGCTAAGATGAGAGATTCTTATGAAAAAGATAAAAAGAAAGTTGAAACTTCAGTTTCTATTGGAATTGCCATATCCCCAACTGATGGAAGAAAATTTACAGAACTTTATGAAAAAGCAGATATAGCTATGTATGAAGTAAAAAAATCAGGAAGGAATGGATATCATATCTATTTAGAATAGCAGATAAAAAAACAAAAGCTGGCTAAAATTTATATTTAGTCAGCTTTTTTCATTGGATGTTCCAAACAGTACTATAGTCCATTTTCTCTTTCCAACCTATTTGCGATTTTTTCATTTTCCATATACACTTCATTTAATTCCATGTACACTTTTTGATAATCATCAGCTAGTTTTTCTTTTTCATCTTCACAGTTGCTTTCTTTCAGTTTGATTTTGATATCTTCAATCTGTTCTTCAAGTTCTCTGATTAGATTAAGATTTTTTTCTGTCATAAATATCACTCCTTTTAAAAAATAAAATTAATAAATTTCCTGAAACTTTGTATGAAATTTATTTTTTATTATTTTACTTTTTAAAAAGAGAATTGTCAAGATATTTTTTACAAGCATTTAAATATTTGTTTTTAAACCATTCTCGTAGACTTAAAGGTTCCAATATCTCAATTTCATCCAAAAAGTATGTAAAGTATCTTTTAGCTTTTTCTTCTGAGCATTGAAACTCATAAAAATTTCCTTTTTTAGAGATAATTTCAGGACGATTTAATTTAACTTCTTTTAAAATTTTTTCACCTTCTGGAGTTAAGATAGCTTTTATTTCTTTTCCTTGTGAAAGAAATGGATCAAAATCTTTTATGACTTTTTCTACAAATTTCATATCTTCTAAAATTTTTACTTCTTTAGTGATAAAAACAGTATCAATATTACTTATTCTATAATTTCTGTATTTTTCTTCATTTATATCATAACAAAAAAGATAGTTGGAAAGCTCAAGTTTAGAACTTCCAATATAGAATGGAAGAACTGAGGTTGTTCTTCTGTCTTTAAAATGTATCTTTATGATTTTTTTATCTTTTATTGCTGATTCCAGCCGTTCAATTATAGATTGAAAAATAAAAAGCTCTCTATTTTTTCTTGACTGGTTGGCATATTTATAAATAAGTTTTCTTATAAAATCTGCTTCTACCTGTATATTTTTTTCTTGTAAAAAATCATAATATGTACTGAGGTTTCTTTTGTTTAAATTGAATTGTATAACAGTTTTTTCTCCTTCAAAGAAAAAATTATCATTTATTTTTTCATTTTTCATATGTTCAAATATATAATTTAGGAGATAGTTTTTTGTTATTTTAAAATTATCAAGATCAGAGCCAATTATCTCCATGACTTGCTTTAGAAGAGTTATTCTTATTTTTTTTTCCATCATCCAAAACCTGCTTTCTGTATTTTAGTATTATAAATCATTTTATCATAAAAAATCTCAATAATACATAGTACTTTAAATATTTGGAAATTTATGATATATTTGAATGTAGAGAAATTTTTTTAAAGCATAAAAAGGAGCTACTTAAAATCATGAAAAATTTTATTAAAAATATAAAAGAAGAAATTTTAAAAGGAAAAGAAATAAGTTTTGAAGAAGCTGAAAAATTGATATCTATATCAAATGATGATAAAATATCTTTGGATGAGCTTTTTTCTGCTGCTGATGAAATAAGAGAAAAATTTTGCGGGAAGAGATTTGATCTTTGTACTATAATAAATGCAAAATCTGGAAAATGCAGTGAAAACTGCAAATACTGTGCTCAATCATCACATTTTAAAACTAATGCTGATGTATATCCTTTAGTGACTGCTGAATATGCTCTTGATGAAGCGAAAAAAGTAGAAGCAGAAGGGGCGCATAGGTTTTCTCTTGTAACAAGTGGAAGAGGATTAAAATCTACTTCAAAAGAATTGATGGAGCTAGAAAATATTTATAAAGTACTAAGAGAAAAAACAGACCTTATGTTATGTGCTTCTCACGGAATATGTGATAAGGAAGCTTTAATAAAGCTGAAAGAAGCAGGAGTAACTACTTATCATCACAATTTAGAGACTTCTAGAGAATTTTATTCTAATATATGTTCTACTCATACTTTCGAAGATAGAGTGAATACTATAAATGCAGCTAAAGAAGCAGGATTGAATGTATGCAGTGGAGGTATCCTTGGATTAGGGGAAACACCAATAGATAGAATTAAAATGGCTTTTGAACTAAAAAGTCTGGGAGTATTCTCTGTTCCAATAAATATACTTACTCCTATACCTGGAACACCATTGGAGGATATGGAAGGAGTAGAGCCTATGGAGCTTGTAAAGACAATGGCTGTATATCGTTTTATACTTCCTAAAACATATTTGAGATATGCTGGTGGGAGAGTTAAATTAGGAGAACTGCAAAATCTGGGAATAAAAGCTGGAATAAATTCAGCATTGACAGGAAATTTTTTAACAACAACAGGAAACACTATTGAAAGCGATAAAAAGATGATCGAGGGGGAAGGGTATGAGTTTAAATAAGGGTTATTTTATAATAGGTACAGATACAGGAATTGGGAAGACCTATGTGAGCACCCTTCTTTATCAAGGAGTAAAGAAAGTAAATGGAGGATATTATAAACCAATTCAGAGCGGAGCTTTTGAAATGCTGGGTAAATTAGTTTCTCCAGATGTAGAATTTTTATGTGAATATAATAAAATACCATATGATACAGATATGACAACATATCTGTTAAGAGCTGAAGTATCTCCACACTTAGCAGCTGAATTGGACAATGTGGAAGTGAAACCGGATAAAATAAAAAAGCACTGGGAAAAGTTAAATAAAAAATATGATACTTTAATTGTAGAAGGAGCAGGAGGGCTTTTTGTTCCAATTGTCAGAGGAAAATATTATATGTATGATTTGGTAAAAATGTTGGATATTCCAGTAATAATAGTAACAGGAAATCGTGTAGGAAGTATAAATCATACAATGCTTACAGTAAATGCTTTACAAAATATGGGAATAAAAATACAAGGATTTATATTCAATACTGTAGAAAGATCATATGACAGAACAGGTTATGAAGAGGATAACAGAAATATTATAATGCAGATGAGCGGGATAGAAAATCATCTGTTATTGAAATATGGACAGGAAACAATAGACCAGATGGATCTTTTAAAGTTTTTAAAAGGAGATGCAAAATAGTATGAATAAAATCAGTGAACTGCAAGAGAAGGACTTAAAATATATATTTCATCCATGTTCACAGATGAAAGATTATGAAGATCTTCCACCTATGGTAATAACAAAGGCAGAGGGAATATATCTGGAGGATGAATTTGGAAACAGATATATGGATTGTGTATCAAGCTGGTGGGTAAATCTTTTTGGACACTGTAATCAGAGAATAAATAAAGTTATAACAGAGCAGATAAATAAATTGGAACATGTACTTTTTGTAAATTTTTCTCATGAAGCAGCTATTGAACTGTCAGAAAGACTGTATAAAATAGTACCAAAGGGAATAGAAAAATTTCTTTTTGCTGACAATGGTTCATCAAGTATTGAAATGGCTTTGAAGCTTAGTTTTCAATATCATCAGCAAACAGGAAATCCACAGAAGAAAAGATTCGTTTCACTTGCTAATGCCTACCATGGAGAAACAATTGGAGCTTTAGGTGTTGGAGATGTAGATTTATTTACAACTTTATATAAACCTCTTATAAAAGAGGGAATAAAAGCAAAAGGACCTGATTGTTTTTACTGCCCATATGGTAAAAATTTTGATTGCTGTGAAGCTGAATGTTTTGAAAACATGGAAAAGATAATAGAGGAAAATCATAATGAGATAGCCAGTGTTATCATTGAACCTATGGTGCAGGGGGCAGCAGGAATGAAAATATATTCCCCTGTATATATAAAGAAGCTGAGAGAAATAACACAAAAATACAATATTCACCTTATAGCCGATGAGATAGCTGTTGGATTTGGGAGAACAGGGAAAATGTTTGCAATGGAGCATGCAGGAGTTTCACCAGATATGATATGTATGGCTAAAGGGTTGTCAGCAGGATATTATCCTATGTCAATAGTAGGGATTACGCAGAAAATATATGAAGCATTCTATTGTGATTATTTAGAGGGAAAATCTTTCCTTCATTCTCACACTTATTCTGGAAATCCATTGGGATGCAGAATAGCTGTGGAAGTATTGAAAATATTTGAAGAAGAAAACGTTCTTGAAACAGTAAGGAAAAAAGGTGAATATCTTAGAAAAAAAGCTATGGAGCTGTTTAAAGACAATAAAAATATCGGAGAATACAGACAAATAGGTTTTATAGGAGCAATGGAGTTTGTAAAAAATAAAGATACAAAAGAACTTTTTGATTCTAAAGAAAGAGCTGGATATGAAATATATAAAATAGCGTTGAAAAAGGGAGCGTTGTTGAGACCTCTTGGAAATATTATATATTTTATGCCGCCTTATACTATAACTGAAGAAGAGATAGATAAGATGCTTTTGATATGTAAGGAATCTATTGAAGAATACCTAGAAAAAAGAAATAATAAATAAAAATAAGAGGCTGAAAGAAAAAAATTCTTTTAAGCCTCTTTTTTGTGATTAAGAATAATATTTTAATTTAATAAAATAAAAACTAAAATGTTGTATAATAATATTAACTAAACAGAAAAAAATAAGTTTTAGGAGGGAATTATGAAAGAATTTACAGAAAAGCACCATGCTTTCATAGCAGCTTCATTTTATAAAGAGCTTGTAGGAACTTATGGAAAACAGGGAGAGCAGGTTTTTGTCATGGCAACACAGCGTTATGCTGAACAAAGGGGTTCCAGAATGGCTCAAAGAGCAATAAGAGACAATAAGCAACTTACATTTGCTGTATACAAAGAATATGGAGAATGGATAAGCAGTGAAACATTAAAAAAAGAAGGAGCAGTTAATCAAGTTGAAGAAGTAACATTTTCTCCAGACTATGAAGTAAAAATTTTACAGTGTCCATGGGCAGCACAATTTAAAAAAATGAATTTAGCAAAAGCAGGAATTGTTTATTGTACTCATTTAGATAAAGCTATTGTGAGAGGTTTTAATCCATACTTAGTCTTTGAAGTTCCTCAGAGTATGTATGAACATGATTGCTGTATTCAAATTATGAAAGAAGCTCACTTGAAAAAAGATCAGGAATTTACAAGAAATCCAGAAAATATAAAAAAATTTGATTATCATTGTGGACATTGCTATAAAACTTTTAAGGAGATAACAACAGCTATTTTTAAAGTGAAAGGAGAAGAGATTGCTTTGAAAGTGCTGAAAGATTTTGCTGGAGAATATGGAGAGGAAATGGCAGAGAGGCTGCTTTCTTATTTAAAAACAGATTTTAATTTAATTTAAAATATAATTAAAAGGGGCTGTACAATTTAGTTTATAAACAACTAATTTGCAACAGACCCTTTTATATTCTTTTATGCAATTTCTTCTTTTAAATCTGCTACCTGATAATATTTTTTCCACTTATGACGATACACGATGAAAATAATGATAGCTTCTATTATCCATTGAAGAGCTGTTATCTTCCAGAAATATGTAACAGAACTTCTTCTTAAATAAATAAAATAATACACAAGAGGGAGTCTTATTACCCAGTTTGTGAATAAAACTATCTTGAATGGAGTCTTACTGTCTCCAGTCCCTTTCAAAGCTCCTCCCAATACCATTGAGATAGCTATAGGTATCTGCTCAATTGAAGCAAGCATCAGACAGGCTGTTCCCAGAGCAATTACTTCAGTTTCACTGCTCTTTATAAAAAGAGAAATGAGTTTTTCTGGGAAAATAAGAAATATTATAGAAAAGAATCCCATGATACCAGAAGCAAGGTATATAGAGTAATTTATATAAGTCTTAGCTTTTGCATAATCTTTTTGACCAATAGAATATCCTGTAAGAGAAGTACAAGCAATAGCAAATCCCCATCCAGGCATAAAAGATATACTTTCAATTGTGATAGCTATCTGATTGGAAGCAAATGATAAACTTCCAAGTGCCATAATAAGAGCCACATTTATTAGTTTATTTATGCTGAAAGCCCCTTCCTGTAAAGAAGAAGGAATAGTTAATCTTACTAATTCCTTAAAATATTCTTTATTAAATGGAGCAAACAGATTTATTTTAAAAGGTATTTTCTTTAACTGGCTCAATGTAAATATCAGTCCACAGATATTTCCTGCAACGGTAGCAATAGCTCCTCCTACAACTCCCATTTCTGGAGCACCAAATTTACCAAAGATAAGGATATAATCAAGAGATAAATTTACGATATTTACTATTATAGCTGTATAGAGAGGTGTTTTAGTATTTTTACATCCTCTGAATATTCCATTAAATGTATTAGTTGTCATATTGCACATTACAGCAATAGAACATATTCTCATGTATTTAACAGCAAGGGATAAAATATCTTTTTCAGCCCCTACAATTGTTAAGATTTTCTGAGGGAAGAAAAAGAAAATCCCTCCCATTAAAAAAGCAAATATAAGTCCCAGTCTTAATGCTATATCAGATGTTAATCTTGCTTTTTCATAATTTTTTCCACCAATAGCTCTTGAGATTATTGAAGTAATAGAAATTGATAATCCCATAGCCACAATTATATTTGAAAATGTGTACATTACCTCTGAACTAAGTCCAACAGCTGAAACTCCTAATTGACCACTGTGTTTTCCAATCATTATGGTATCAAGTACCCATATCATCATATAAAGAATCATTTCCCCAACTGCTGGAAGAGCTAATTTTAAGATTTCCAGTATTATTTTTAACATATATTCTCCTCAATCATGAATTTTTTACATTTGTTGTATACTTCATCATTGACTATAGCTATTATTTTTACACCTTCTCCCTCATATTCCTCTTCTTGAATAATGGAGTTTCTATGAAGAAAAGCTCCCATAGAAGTATCACTGTAAGGTATTAAGTAAGTGCATTTTCTAGTAGTTTGTGGTAAAAGAGATACAGTCATCTGTAAAAATTCATCAATATTTTTATTTTCTTTAGCACTGATTTCTATCATTTGATATCTGCTGAATTGTTCCTTTATAGCAGCTATTTGTTCTGGCGAAGCCATTTCAAATTTATTTAATGCAAGGAAAGAAGGCTTATCTAAAGCATTTAATTCACCCAGCACCTTTTCAACAGCTAAGATTTGTTCTGGAGCAGTTTCACTTGATACATCTACAACATGTATAATCAAATCAGAAAAACTTACTTCTTCAAGAGTAGATTTAAAAGCCTCCACAAGATCATGAGGAAGTTTTCTGACAAATCCAACAGTATCAGTAAGAGAGGCCACTCTTTTATCAGGAAGAACTATTGCTCTGGTAGTGATATCCAAAGTAGCAAAAAGCATATTCTCAGCAAAAACAGCTTCTTTTTTAGATGTGTTGTCAGCTGCATACATATCCACAAGTAAATTTCTAAGAGTAGATTTTCCAACATTTGTATACCCAACCAAAGATATTTTTGGTATACCAGATTCATCTCTTTTTTCTCTTTGAGTTACTCTGGTTTTTCTTATCTTTTCTAATTCCTGTTTAAGATCATATATAGTTTCTCTTATTCTTCTTTTATCAATTTCAAGTTTCTTTTCTCCAGGTCCTTTAGTTCCTACTCCACCACCAGTTCTAGACATTGTAGAACCAAATCCAAGGAGTCTGCTGCTTCTGTATTTAAGCTGTGCAAGTTCTACTTGTATTTTAGCTTCTCTAGTTCTGGCTCTTGTAGCGAATATTTCAAGAATAAGAATAGTTCTGTCAATAACTTTACAACTTGTAAGCTCTTCTAAATTTCTTACCTGCATACCACTTAGCTCTTCATCAAAAATGATAAGATTAGCTTTTTTTAATTGTTTAAAAACAGCAAGTTCTTGTGCTTTTCCTGGTCCAATAAAATAACATGGATCGATTCTTGTTTTTTTCTGGAAAAATTTAGCTACAACTTTAACATTACATGCTCTAGCTAATTCAGCCAGTTCATCAAGGCTTTCATTATCATCTAACCCTACAAGAATTGCATATTCGTCATCATTTTCAACAACATCTCTCTTTCTAAGAAATCCTTCTATTTCTTCAATTTTAGAAAGAAAATCATAATTTACAACTTCCTCTACAGAAAGAGGACCTACAACTTCATGGGAAAGATCATTTCCATCTACACTACAAAATCCAATACTCATTCCTGTGACATAATCTTCATTTATACCAATAGCAACAATACAATCTAATTTTAATTTAGTTAGAGCAGATATATCTATATTTGAAAGGTTTGAACTTCCGCTTGGATGAGTATGAATAACTCTCACACCACTTAATCTTTTCTCTTGTACATTTAAAAAAGGAAGCTGTACACTGCTGCTGTCTCCGATAGAGATTTCAGTAACATTTCCTTTTCTGTCAATAGCGATATTAATTTCTCTGTTTATTCTGCTGCTCACTGAAGCTATGAGAGCAAGCATTTCTGGTTCTATTATTTTATTTTTTTCAACTGTTATATCGTGAAGAGAATCTAGTTCATTTAAAATAAAATCTTTGATCCCGTCTGTATTTCCTTTTATCATAAAAATCACTCCATTTTAACTCAAATATTTAGCAACATATTATATCATAATTTTATTAAAAGTAAAAATGACTCATCTATCTCTAAAAAAAATAAATTTTTATTTTAATGAAAGCATGCTTCAATGTATTGAAAATACAGAGTTATATAATTATAATATGTTTCAAATATAAAAATTTTATCTTATTTTCGGAATAAAGGGTTGATTAAAAGATAAAATTATGGTATATATTCTAATAGGCATTAAAGCCAGAAAAGTATCACTAAACTTAATGAGGTGGGAAAAATGAAAAAACTCGGTTTACTACCAAGACTTATAGTAGGTCTGATAGCAGGTATTATTGTAGGTAAAATAGGATTTATTCCATTACTTAGAATTATGCTTACATTTAATGGATTATTTGGAAACTTTTTACAATTTGTAATTCCATTGATAATCTTAGGATTCGTAGCACCAGGTATTGGAGACTTAGGTAAAAAAGCTGGGAAACTGCTGGCAGTTACTACAGTTCTTGCATATGGTTCAACAATTGTGTCTGGATCATTGGCATTTTTTACAAATTCTATCTTACTTAGAAAAATACTTCCAGCTGGAGCAGCTCTAGCAGAGGGAAGTCATCCAGAAGCAGGACTTTTAGGTGGATATTTAACAGTTGATATGCCTCCAATCATGGGAGTAATGACAGCATTACTTATGGCATTTGTTATTGGTATCGGAATTGCAGTAGTTGAAGGAACAACTCTTAAAAATTTCATGAATGAAATACAGACAATAGTTGAAAAGATAATAACTAATATTATTATTCCGTTCTTGCCTTTATATGTAGCAGGTATCTTTGCAAATATGACTTATGCTGGAGAAATAGTAAAAATCATGTCAGTATTCGCAAAAGTATTTGGAATAATCATAATTCTTCACTTTGTAATTTTGCTAGTTCAATATACAATAGCAGGAACTTTAGCAGGAGCTAATCCAATATTATTAATAAGAAAAATGCTTCCAGCATACTTCACAGCTATCGGAACTCAATCATCAGCAGCAACTATTCCAGTTACTCTTAAACAAACTAAAGAAAATGGAGTAAACGAAGGAATTGCTGACTTCACAATTCCATTGTGTGCAACTATTCATTTATCAGGAAGTACAATAACATTAGTAAGCTGTTCAATGGCAGTAATGATGCTGCATGGAATGCCGATTACATTCTCAGGAATGTTTGGATTCATTCTAATGTTGGGAGTAACAATGGTAGCAGCACCAGGAGTACCAGGTGGAGCAGTAATGGCAGCATTGGGATTATTAGAAAGTATGTTAGGATTTGGTCCTGAACTTACATCATTAATGATAGCTTTATACCTAACTCAAGACAGTTTTGGAACTGCTTGTAACGTTACTGGAGATGGAGCCATTTCTATAATCGTAAACAGAATTGCTGGATTTAAATTAATTCCTCCTAAAAAAGAAGAAGTATAAAAGTATCGGAATGGCCGCTGATGCTTCTAAATACTAGATAAAAAAACTAGAACATTGAAATAAAAGAGTGGTAAATTGTTGAGAGTGGATATAATTCCACTCTCTTTTTATATGATATTAAACCTCAATATAAAAATATTTTACTTTTTATAAAATTTTATGTTTATCAAAAAATGGATAAATGTGTTATAATAGTATATAAGGGAAAAATTAGATTTAAGAATAGGAGGTTAAAAAATGAATGATATCATATTAACAGTGGAAAATTTTGGACTAACTATAAAAAACAGAAAAGTTCTGGAAAATGTTTCTTTCGATATCGAAAGAGGGGATTATCTTGCTATTGGTGGAGTTCCAGGTTCTGGGAAAAGTAGTCTTATAAAAGGACTGTTAGGTTTGGTAAATACTGGAATAACTGGAAATATTTCTTATCATAATATAGGAAAAGGTGAGGTTAGTTATATCCCACAAAATATAATGCAGATAAAAGAAGAATTTCCGGGAACTGCCAGAGAGATTGTTGCTATTGGTATGATCTCGAGAAAAAGAGGAAGATGTCTGGAGGAAAGTGACTGGGAGAAAGTAGACGAACTTTTAAAACTTTTTAATTTATATGAATTAAAAGATAAAAAAATAAGTAAACTTACAGCACTTCAGCAGTTAAAAATAAATGTAGCAAAACATCTTATAACTGAGCCTAAGCTGATATATATAGACAACCCAAGTTCAGCTCTTGACTTAAAGAGTAAAGTGGATTTTTATAGTACAATAAAAAGAATATGTGATGAAAAAGAGATTACTGTTATTTTCATAACTCATAATATAAAAGAGATATCTAATTTTGCAAATAAACTTCTATTCTTAAGAAGAAAAGAAAAAACTTTCTATTTTGGAGATTGCAAAGATTTCATAAAAGATAAGGAATAATGAGGTATAAAAAATGAGAAAAACAATAATAGCTCTATTTATGGTGCTTTTTTTTATTACAACAGTATATTCAAAAGATATTGTCAAATTTACTTCACCTGATGGGCTGCCTGCTCTCAGTGTAGTAAAAATGATAAGTGATGATAAAGAAATATCTGGTAAAAAAATAGAATATAAACTGGAGAAAGTTTCTGAATCTCTTGTAATGAATTTTTTAAAAAGAGAGAGTGATATTGGAATAGTTCCATCGAATCTTGCAGGACAGTTATACAATAAAAATCTCAATTATAAAATAATTGGAACTGTAGGATGGGGATCTTTTTATATAATAAGCAGAGAAGATATTGAAGATATAAAAGATTTAAAGGGAAAAGAAATATATACTATTGGAAAAGGACTTACACCTGATATAATACTTCAAAGTATATTGGAAGAAAACGGAATCAATCCAGATAAAGATTTGAAAATAAATTATTTATCAGGAGGAAATGAGCTTGCTCCTCTCTATCTTGCTGGAAAAATAAACATAGCAATGATATCAGAGCCTGTTTTAAGTAAGATAATGTCAAAAGATAATAAGAGTAAAATAATCTTTAATATGAATGAGGAATGGAAAAAAGCTTTTAGAAGTAATACGGGATTTCCTCAATCTACCCTGGTTGCAAAAGAAGAACTTATAAAAGAAGATCCAGAGTTTATAGGTGAATTTGTAAAAGAATTAGAAAATAGTATAGAATTTATTTATGGAAAAAATTCAGATAAAGAAAAATATACAGCTGAATCTAAAATAACAATAGATATGAGTATTTTAAACGAAGTTATAAAAAGAGCAAATATAAAATTTGTACCAGCTGGTGACAGTAGAGAAGCATATAAAGTATATTTTGAAAAGATAGAAAAAACTAACAGCAAGGCAATTGGAGGAAAAATTCCAGATGAGAAAATATTTATGTCAAAGTAGATGGCTACTTCTCTCACCTTTATTGTTTATAATTGTATGGGAAATCGTATCAAGAATAGTAGGGAATGACTTGATATTTCCAGGTATACCAAGTATTTTTAAAGCTCTTATAGATATAATAAAAGGGAAGGATTTTTTATCCATAGTTTTTCATACTTTAAAAAGAACAGGAATAAGTATAGGGATATCGTTAGTGATAGGGATTTTATGCAGTATTCTTTCATATAGATATAAGTTTTTCTATATTCTGTTTTTTCCATTTTTTTCATTTTTAAAATCCATTCCTACAATAGCTGTAATAATATTAGTTTTGATTTGGAGCAATGTAGAAGCTGTTCCAATAATAACTGGAATAATGATACTTCTTCCATTAATATATGAGAATATACTTGGAGGTATAGACTCAATAGACAGAGATTTACTGAAAATGGCAGATATATACAAAGTGTCAAAAATCGATATTCTAAAAGGGATATATATTCCAGGGGTATATTATTTTTCTTCATCAGGAATACCAGCTTTAATAGCTTTAACTTTAAAAGTAGTTATAGCAGGAGAGGTTTTGTCACAAGGTTCTCTTTCAATAGGAGGAGAAATATTTATGGGAAAAATATATTTGGAAAGTTCTTCTATTTTTGCATGGATAATCATTGTTATTTTGATAAATTTTCTTTTGGATATATCTTTAAAAAAATTAAATAAAGAACTTACAAAATGGAGGAAACTGTAATGAAACTTATAAATATAGTTAAATCCTATGGAGATAAAAAAGTACTTGATGGAATAACTTTAGATATTGAAGAGGGAAAAGTTACTGCTGTATTGGGAGAATCAGGATCAGGAAAAAGTACACTTCTTAATATAATAGCTGGTAAGATAAAAGATTATAAAGGGGAAATAATTTTTCAAGCTGAATATGAAAATGGAATGTCATATATCTTTCAGGAAGATACTCTTATTCCATGGAAGACAGTTTATGAGAATCTGAAATTTGTATTGAAGAAAAAAATATCACCAGATAAGCTTAAATTGAGAATAAAAAAATATCTTGAAATGGTTGGCTTAAATGAAATAGAGAATGAATATCCCAATACACTTAGTGGAGGAATGAAAAGAAGAGTAGGAATAGCAAGAGCATTTTCTTTTCCTTCAAATTATCTTTTTATGGATGAGCCATTTGAGTTTTTAGATATAAAAATAAAAAATGAGATAATGGAGTATTTTATAAAGCTTCAAAATATAGAAAATAAAACAGTGATTTTTATAACTCATGATATAGAATCTGCTGTTTCTTTAGGAGAAAAGATAGTAGTATTTAGTAATAAACCTACAAAAATAAAAAAAATATTTGAAAATCCTTATCCAAAAGAAAAAGACATAGAAAAAAAAGAAAAGTTAAAAGATGAAATAGAAAAATTATTCTTGTAATTATTTAAAATTAAAGATATAATACAGAATAGTATTGTTTAAGGAGAGATAAGATTTATGATAAAAATAGGAAAAAGACAAAAAATGATCATCAATAATTTTGCAAGTGTAGGAGCATATTTACATGGTGGAACTGATGATGATAAAGATAATATACTTCTTCCAAATAATGAGTTGGAAGGAAGAGAGCTTAAAGAAGGAGACGAAGTAGAAGTACTTATATATATGGATTCAGAAGATAGACCAGTAGCTACTTTCAGAAAAACTGAAGCTTTAGTTGGAAATCTGGCTAAACTAGAAGTAACAGATATTCATCCGACTTTAGGTGCTTTTATGGATTGGGGATTAAAGAAGGAGCTTCTTCTTCCAAAAGGACAGCAGGTAGGAAAAGTAGAAAAAGGGAAAAAATATCTTGTAGGGATATATGAGGATAGTAAAGGAAGACTTTCTGCTACTATGAAAATATATAATTTTCTTCTTCCATCAACAGAAATGAAGAAAAATGATATAATAAGTGGAACAGTTTATGGAATTAATCCTGAGATAGGAGTCTTTGTAGCTGTAGAGGATAGATATTTTGGACTTATACCTAAAAATGAATACTTCAAAGACTATAAAGTTGGAGATGTAATAGAAGCTAGAGTAATAAGAGTAAGGGAAGATGGGAAAATTGATCTTACTCCAAGAGAACTTGCATATATCCAAATGGATAAAGATGCAGAGCTTGTATATGAAAAAATGAGACTTCTTGGAGAAAGTTTTGGATTTACTGATAAAAGTTCTCCAGAAGAGATTATTGATTATTTTAATATGAGTAAGAAGGCGTTTAAAAGAGCTGTTGGAAACTTATTAAAAAATGGAAAAATTGAAAAGAATGATAAAGGATATTTTAAAATAAAAAAAGAAAAAAAAGAAATACAAGAATAATAAAAAAAATAAAAAGTTTTAGGTTTTCTGCAACAGAGTTCCTAAAACTTTTTTTAATAAAAAAAACTTAGCAACTAGAAGGTTTACATCTGTATAGAGACAGTTGAATATTTGTTTTAAAGAAGGATATAATTACACAAAAAATAATTGCAGAATTTGTTAAAATTTTTTAATTTTTACTGAAAAAAATAAAATTGAATAATATTTAAAATTTTACTAATTCAGCTTTACAATAGTGATAGAAGACTGTATTCATAGTTGTTAAAATAAATAATAAAAAATAAAATAAAAAAACAACAGTAAAATTTATTTGCTTTTAAGAAATTAAATGATTATCATATAAAAAATATATTATTTTTTTCTTTTTAGTTAGTATATAGTAATGAAGTATCAAGAACAACTTAGATTATCGAGGAGGAAAGATGATAGGATTAATTTTAATGATTATTGCTTTTGTAGGAATGTGGAAAACTTTTGAAAAGGCTGGAATGGAAGGATGGAAAGGTATTGTTCCTGTTTATAATATGTATCTTCTTATCACTGAAATTGCAAAAAAACCATGGTGGTATTTATTACTATTATTTGTACCAATTGCAAATATAGTTATTATGATCATTGTAAGTATTGAAGTTGCTAAAGCATTTGGAAAAGGAACTGGATTTGGAGTAGGACTTGCTCTGCTTTCATTTGTATTCTATCCGTTATTAGGATTTGGAGATGCAGTATATCAAGAGCTTGGAACAGCTGAAGAAACTACTACTGATTCAGAAGATAAAAATGAAAAACTAGATTACGATCTATAGTAACATTCTGGGGGGAATAATATAGATGCAGATTAGAGTATGTTCTCTAAAGACATATTTTAATCTGTGTAATTGTAATCACAAAAAGAGCCTGATAAAAAGAAGTTTTCTTCTATTTTTCACCAGGCTCTTTAAATTATAATTTTTCAGGTTTTTCAATGAGAATATTTTTTTCATTCTCATAAGTAACAAATCCAGGCTTACCACCTTTAGGTTTGTTTATATATCTTTTTTTAGTGTAATCTACACTGATTTTATCTCCAACAGAACTTTTAGAGAAATATGCAGCTACTTCAGCACCTTTTAAAAGTATTTCATCTGTAATCTCATCAGTTTTTATAATAACATGAGATCCTGGAATATTTTTAGAATGCAGCCATATATCATCTTTAGCAGCTACTTTAAAAGTTAAGTTATCGTTTTCAATATTATTTCTTCCATAAAGTATCTTGAAATTTTCAAATTCAAGGACTCCATAGCCAATTTCCTTCACTTGTTTTTTTCTATTCCCTTTTTTCTGTTGAATCTTTATATATCCTTGAGATATGAGCTCTTCCTGTATAAGCTTTAGGTTATCAGTGCTTGGACTGTTATCAATAAAAAGTTTAATACTGTTCAGGTAATCTAACTCTTCATTTATTTCCATAAATCTTCTTTTATTAGCTTCCATACCTCTTTTTAGTTTATTATATTTTTTATAAAGTTTTTCCAGATTTTCTTGTGGAGTTATCTGTGGATCAAGTGGAATAGATATCTCTTTATTATTATAAAAATCATAAGTTTCAAGAGAAGACATACCTTTTTTAAGAGTATATATAGATGCAGCTAGAATATCTCCCTGCTCCTTATATTTTATAAAATCCTGTTTCTCTATTACCTCTTCTTCTAAAAGAGAGATTATTCTCATATTTTTCTTGATTCTCTTATTAATATTATCAAGAAGCTGAGTTTTTAATGTATCAAAACTGCTTGATAGATTTTCTGAATTTATATAGAAATTTATAGCCTCTCTGAAACTGTCAAAAGAAACTGCCTCATCATATTCTTTTCCTTTAGGAATGATATCAAGGACGCTTCCAAGAACTATTCTTCCTTTGTTTAAGAATATTTTTGGCTGTGATGGAGTATTCAGAAGATGTGTAAAGCTATTAAAATCAGATATATTTTGAACAGTTAATTTTCCCAATCCTTCAACATTCTTTAAAAGAGAATTTTCACTTTTAAATTTATCAAACTCTTCCTCAGTAATATTTAAAGGAGAGATTTTTTCCTCAATAACAGGCTGTTCATATTTTAGCCCAGGGAAAAGAGCTCTTAAACGATTTTCTTCAAGAGAAAAACGTTTAAGGAGGTCAATTATTCTGTCATCTTCATCAGTAAATATAAAGTTTGAATATTTTCCCATTATTTCAAAATATATTGAATAGTTTTTAATTTCACCAAGTTCATTTATTTTGGCAAATTTAAAACATAATATTCTATCAAATCCTAACTGTTGAACATCAGTGAGCATAGCATTGAGCAGATGTTTTCTCATGTTTGCAGCAAGACCAACAGTATTTTCCAAGATACTTTCTTTAGAATCTGCAATATAGCAGATAGGAAAAGAAGGGTTGCAAGAAAATACAAGCTCAGTTTTTCCAAAATAAATAGAGAGAGAAACTTCTGTATTTTTTGTTATCTTGTTTATTTTTTTTCCTGAAAGATTTTCTTTCAGTTCGTCTTTTATTTTGTTCAATGAAATACCATCAATGTAAAACATTATTATCTCCTATTGAGTTTTTACTCGTTCTTTATTCCAATTAAGTTTTTAGCATCAAGGATGTCTAAAACTAAAAGGTCTCCATCAGTTTTTTTCAAGATAAAGTTATCTTTATCATTGTTTTCCATTATTTCAAGTACAGTAAAATTTTCTATTCCATGACTTGCAAAGAAATTCTGTACAATTGGAGTTCCTTTAATTTCAACTACAGAAACTTTTGTTCCAACTGGAAATTCTGTAATAAGAAGAGGTTTAAAGTAATCTGTTTTTCCTCTAAGAGCATTTAAAATTACTTCAAAAACTTCAATAAAGTGAGTAAGGTCTTTGTCAGCAATATCTTCTGTCAGTGTAGACATTATCATTTTATGATAATTGTTGTGATATGCTAAAGCTTTAGCTCCTTTAGGAGTTAAAGATACAAAAACTTTTCTTCTGTCAGTGTTAGATCTTACTCTGGCAATAAATCCTTTTTCTGTAAGTTTAGAAACAGCAACAGTGGCAGTTCCCATAGTTATACCAATTCTTTCTGCAAGTTCATTCATAGTAAGAGAATCCTGTCCGATAGCTTCTATTAAATGAAGTTCAGTATGAGTAAGGCATTTTATACCTCTTTTAAGAGCCATATCCTCTGTTTTAAAAAATAATTTGTAAAAATCTTCTAATACTTCGTTAACCTTTTTTATGTTTTCATTCATAAATTAACCTCTCTTTAAAGAATTTATTCTTTCTTCATAATCCCCAGAAAAAACATATGAACCAGCAACAAAAATATTTGCTCCAGCTTCAATACATTTTCCAATAGTGTCAGCCGTAATTCCACCATCTACTTGAATATCTACATCTTTGCTAAGTACTCTTACATCTTTTATTTTATCTAATGCACTGTTAATAAATTTTTGTCCTCCAAAACCTGGATTGACACTCATAATAAGCACCATATCTATATCATTGATAACATATTTAAGAACATCTACAGGAGTAGAAGGGTTAAGTGATACACCAGCCTTTATTCCATGAGCTTTTATCTGCTGAATAACTCTGTGAAGATGTACTGTAGATTCTGCATGGACAGTGATTATATCAGCACCCGCTTTAACAAAATCATCAATATATCTTTCAGGTTTTTCAATCATTAAATGTACATCAAATACAAGTTTTGTTTTATTTCTTATAGCTTTTATAACAGGAGCTCCAAAAGTTATATTAGGAACAAACATCCCATCCATAACATCTATATGAACATAATCAGCTCCAGCTTTATCTATTGCTGTTACTTCTTCTCCAAGTCTGCTGAAATCAGCTGACAGGATAGAAGGAGCTATCTTAATATCATTATTCATACCTATTCCACCTCTCACTTTTTAATTTTTCATATGTTTTTTTATAAAATTCATATCTTACAGGAGCAATTTCTCCATTAGTAACCATATCTTTAATTATACAATTTGGTTCGTTCAAATGCAAACAATTATAAAATTTACAATTTTTATCAGTTTTGAATTCAGGAAATAATGAAATCAATTCCTGTACATCTTTTATGTAAGGAAGCTCTACAGATGAAAATCCAGGAGTGTCTATGATAAAACCTCCACCTGGAAGTGGAAGAAGATTAGTATCTTTAGTTGTATGTTTTCCTCTTCTCAATCTCTTGCTTGTTTCCCCAGTTTCAAGAACTTTGACATTTTGCAAAAGATTAATAATACTTGATTTACCTACACCACTGGGACCTCCAAAGGCTGTTATCTTATTTTGAATAAAAGCTTTCAGCTGATCTATACCAATATTTTCTCTTTCAGAAATAAGAAAATAAGGTATTTCCAATTTTTTAAGAAAATCCAGATTTTTTTTAATATCTTCAATTTCTTCCTGAGAAAGAAGATCAATTTTATTTACAACAATTATTGGATCAATTTTATAATAAAAACTATTAAGAATGAGAGTATTAAGTCTTTCATAGTCAATCACTGGATCTTTTCCAGCAAATTGAATAACAATATAATCTATATTTGCTACTAAAGGTCTTTCTAAAAGATTTTTCCTCTTTTCCACTTTAGTTATAGAATTATCTTCTGAAAACTCTACAATATCTCCTACTACACAATTATGCTTATTCTCTTTTCTCTTTAAAATCCCTCTTAATTTACATTCATATACTTCTTCATCAGACTTTACATAATAAAATCCTTGTATTTTGTTTATGACTATTCCTCTAATTTTTTATTCCTCCTTGAAGATTATACTAATTTTCCTTATTTACAGTTATATCAATTACTGTACCAGCAGATACTCTTCTTCCAGCTAAGACACTTGTTTCAATAACTAAATCTTTTTCTATCTCTGGAAGAGATACATAAGTTATTTTTCCAACAAGAAGAGAATTTTCTGTAAGAATTTCTTTAGCTTTATTTATCTCAACACCAATAACATCGGGAACTCTTACATCCATGAGCTGTTCAGAACCATTGATAAGAAAAGATATTTTTTGCCCTCTTCTAAGAAGTGTACCAGTTGCAGGGTCAGTTGATATAACTTCATTGTATGCAGTGTTGGCTTTTGTAGTGGCTACTCTGTCTACAATAAGTCCTCTTTGCTCAGCAATAGCTTTGGCATCCAGAAAGTTCATTCCTTTTAGTTCAGGAACTTCCACAAGAGCTTCTCCTTTACTTATCCATACCTTGATGTTTCTATTTTTCTTTACAATATTCCCAGCTTCAGGTTCTTGAAGAAAGATCTCACCCACAGGAAGTTCAGAAAATTCTTCACCCATATTTCTGATGTTCAGTTCATTACTTTCCAACATTTTTTCAGCATCAGCTAAAGTTAGAGTCTTTAAATCTGGAACAGAATAGAAAGTTTCATTGAAGTATATTTTTTCAAATATCTTGAATGAAAAGAAAGCTATTAAAACAACAGCTACTAAAGTAAGAAAAGAGAAACAGATTGACTTTTTATTCATTATTCCTCCTTGAAATTTTGATCCTATATTAATACATATAGATACTATTTGATAATAACATAAGAAGCACAAAATATCAATAATTACTTGATAAATGCTGGAGTAAATGTTAAAATACAGTGAATGATTTTGTTTTAGGATGTATGCTTTGAGCATATGATTTTAGGAGGAGAGAAGATTGGATTATACAATTGAAACATTGATACCAAGGGAAGCAGTGGAAAAAAGAATAAAGGAACTTGCTTCTGAAATAGAAAGAGATTATAAAGGGAGAGAGGTAATAGTTTTAGGATTATTGAAAGGTTCTGTTATTTTTATGAGTGACCTTATAAAAGAAATAGACATTCCTCTTGTAATTGATTTTATGAGTGTATCAAGCTATGGAAATGGTACTGACAGTACTGGAATTGTAAAGATATTGAAAGACACAGATTTTGATTTAAAAGGCAGAGAGATACTTATTGTTGAAGATATAATTGATACTGGTCTTACTTTAAAATATGTGAGAGAATTTATAGAATCTAAAGGAACAAAAAGTGTAGCAATCTGTACTCTTTTAGATAAACCTAGCAGAAGAAAAGTAGATATCAAAGGAGATTATGTAGGATTTGAAATTCCTGATGAGTTTGTAGTAGGGTATGGTTTAGATTATGCTCAGCACCATAGAAATCTGCCATATGTTGGAATGGTAGTAAAAAAATAGATGGAGGAAAGGATGTCCTTTAAACATAAAAAGAAATTTGGTCAGAACTTTCTTACTGATCAAAAAGAAGTATTAAGAAAAATAATGGAAGTATCTGCTGTAAATGAAAATGATACTGTATTGGAAATAGGACCAGGAGAGGGAGCTCTTACTGCATTGCTTCTTGATACAGCTGAAAAAGTAGTTACAGTTGAAATAGATAGAGATTTAGAAAAAATATTGAGAAAGAAATTTGATGGAAATCCCAAATATACTCTTGTAATGAATGATGTTTTAGAAACTGATTTAAAAGAGTATGTAGGAGCTGGGACAAAAGTTGTGGCTAATATTCCATACTATATAACTTCACCAATTATAAATAAACTTATTGAAAACAGAGATGTAATAGATGAGATATATATAATGGTTCAAAAAGAAGTTGCTGAGAGGATATGTGCTAAAAAAGGTAAGGAAAGAAGTGTTCTTACTCTTGCAGTAGAATATTTTGGAGAGGCAGAGTATCTGTTTACTATACCTAAAGAAGCTTTTACACCTATTCCTAAGGTAGATTCAGCTTTTATGTCTATAAAACTTTATAAAGATGATAAATATAAAAAACTTGTAGCTGAAGATATATTTTTCAAATATGTAAAGGCAGCTTTTGCCAATAAAAGAAAAAATTTACTAAATAATTTTACCTCTTTAGGAATGTCTAAAGATGAATTAAGAGTAGTTTTGAATGAAGTTGGAATAAAGGAAACAGAAAGAGCAGAAAATCTTACTATAGAGGATTTTATAAATTTGATAGCTGTATTTGAAAAAAAATAAGGTAAGTTCAAAATGAGGGTAGATCAAGAGTTATAAAATACATAGAAGCTTGCCCTCATTTTAGTTTTTAAAATTGGAGGAAAAATGCTGGGAAGTTATGAATATCTGATTCAAAGCAGAAAAGAAGACATAGATTTTATTAATAAGATAATGGAAGCATATGAAGGAGCTGGAGTTGTAAGAACAGTAGATCCTCATAAAGGGCTTATTAATATAATTACTACTTATGATTTTAAAGATTTTGTAAAAGAGATTGTTGAAGATTTAGATAAAAATGAAGTAGTTGCTAAAATAGTGGAAGAGGGTCCTTGGAAAGGATCTTTATATATCAATAAATAGAATATAATGGAGGATGAAAAATGGAAAAATTAGAAAAACTTATAAGTTACATCATAAAAGAATTAGTAGACACTAAAGAAGAAGTAAGAATAGACTATGATGCTATAGATGATACTATCATCTTTAAAGTAAGTGTAGCTAAAGGAGAAATGGGGAAAATAATAGGTAAAAATGGACTTACAGCTAATGCAATAAGAGGAGTTATGCAGGCAGCTGGAGTAAAAGATAAATTAAATGTAAATGTAGAATTTTTAGATTAGGAGGGGTAATGGAACTTTTAACAGTTGGTAAGATTTCTGGAACACATCACTTAAAGGGAGCAGTTAAGATAATAGCTAATATAGGAGATGCTGAAATTCTTGAAGGAAATAGAGTAATAGTGGAACTTCCTGGAGGAGAACAGAAAATATTTACTGTAACAAGTGTAAATCCTTTAGTTGGGAATAAATGGGTGGCAGAATTTCAGGAAGTAACTAATAAAACAGAAGCTGGAAAATTAAAAAATTCACTTATAAAAATTAGAAGGGAACTATTGGGAATTGGAGAAGATGAATATCTTCTAAATGACCTTTTAGATATGAAAGCTGTAGATGCTGATAATGGAGATATACTTGGGAAAATAACTGATATATTTGAAACAGCAGCTCATGATATTTTGGTGATCGAGAGAGAAAATACAGAAATAATGGTTCCTGATGTAGATGAGTTTGTAAAGAAAATAGATTTTGATAAAAGAGAAATCTTTATTCATCTTATAGAAGGAATGAAAGAAGTAAAAGGTCAAAAATTAAAACAAGATGATGGGATAGATGAAGAGCTTGAGGAAAATGAGGAGAAATAAATGAAGATCAATATTTTGACTCTGTTTCCTGAGATGTTTTCTGGATTCAAAAGTGAGAGCATAATAGGAAGAGCTATTGAAAAAGGCAGTCTTGAAATAAATGTAATAGATATCAGAGATTTCTGTTATGATAAACATAAACAGGCTGATGATACTCCTTTTGGAGGAGGGGCAGGGATGGTAATGAAACCTGAACCTCTTATGAGAGCATTGAAAACAACAGCTGGAAAAGTAATATATACTTCCCCTCAAGGAGTAAAGTTTGATCAGCAGCTGGCTGTGGAACTTGCTCAGGAAAATGAGATAACAATAATAGCAGGGCATTATGAAGGAATAGATGAAAGGGTAATTGAAAATAATGTAGATATGGAAGTATCTATAGGAGACTTTGTCCTTACAGGTGGAGAGTTACCAGCAATGGTAATGACTGACTGTATTGCAAGACTTATTCCTGGAGTTATAAAAAAAGAATCTTATGAAAATGATTCTTTTTTCAATGGGCTTCTGGATTATCCTCACTATACAAGACCTGCTGAATATGAAGGAATGGAAGTTCCAGAAGTACTGCTGTCAGGACATCATAAAAATATAGAGCTTTGGAGGCTTAAAGAAAGTCTTAAAAGAACATATTTAAGGAGAAGGGATTTACTGGAAAAAAGAGAACTCACTAAAATGGAGAAAAAACTTTTAGCTGAGATAAAAGCAGAGCTTGGAAAGGAGCAGAAATGATATATAAGTTAAAAAATCTTGTCCCTAAGATAGGGAAAAATAATTATATAGCAGACAGTGCAAGCGTTATTGGAAATGTAGAAACAGGAGATAATGTTTCTATATGGTTTTCGGCTGTACTGAGAGGAGATATGAGTAAAATAACTATTGGAGATGATTCTAATGTTCAGGACAACTCAACTCTTCATGGAGATACAGATTTTCCTACTACAATAGGAAAAGGTGTTACTATTGGACATAACTGTGTAGTTCATGGGTGTACTGTTGGAGATAATTCTATAATAGGAATGGGAAGCCAGATACTTAATGGAAGTGTTATTCCTAAAAATTGTATTGTATCAGCAGGAGCAGTAGTAAACAGTAAATTAAAAGCAGAAGAGGGAGATCTGATAGCAGGCTCTCCAGCTAAAGTTATTAAAAAATTATCTGAAAAACATTGGAAATATTTATCTTATGCAAAAGATTCATATCTTACAAAAATAAGCAGATATTCAGAAGACTTAGAAGAAATAACTATAAATCAGAAAGACTAGATTTTAATAAGAAAATCAAGAAAAGAGGATTGAGTAATAAATGAGAGAAAAAATTTATCTAGGATTGGTTCATTATCCTGTATATAATAAAAATAATGATGTGGTATGTACTTCAGTTACAAATTTTGATATTCATGATATATCAAGAAGTTGCAGAACTTATGATGTGAAAGGGTATCGTTTGATAGTTCCTGTTGATGCACAAAAAATGCTTACTGAAAGAATAATCGGATACTGGCAGGAAGGTACTGGAGGACAGTACAATAAAGACAGAGAAAATGCTTTTGCTATAACTAGAGTAATGGACAGTATAGAAAAAACTATTAAGGAAATAGAAGAGAGAGAAGGGCAAAAGCCAGTTATAATAACTACATCTGCAAGAATTTTTTCTAATACAATAGGATATAAAGCACTTTCAGAAAAAATATTTGAAGATGACAGGCCATATCTTTTGTTATTTGGAACAGGATGGGGTCTTACAGATGAAATAATGGATATGTCAGATTATATTCTTGAACCAATAAGAGGAAATACAAGATATAACCACCTTTCTGTAAGAGCAGCAGTGGCTATTATTTTAGATAGATTATTAGGAGAAAATTAATCGGTAAATTCTGGAGGTAAGATGAATAGAAATGAGATCAGAATAAAACCTCAGGACAGCATTTTCAGACAGATGGGAATAAACTCTGTAGATATCAAAGAGATAATTTTCAGTGAAAGAAATAAGAAAATGAAGTTTATGTGTTCCGTTCCATGTGTAAAAGACCTCTGTGAACTTGATATAATCTATGAAAATATAAAAAAGAATTTTGGAAAAGAATTAGAAGTAGATTTTAGAGTAGAATATACAGAGAAAGAAATGATGAAGGAAGAGCTTGTGATTATAGTGGAAAGAGCTATAATCAGACTTAAAGCAAGAAATGCTATTTCTAAATCCTTTCTTTATTTTTATAGGATAAAAATAGAAGAAAATGCTGTAAATATTGAACTTAATGAAAAAACAGCAATTGAAATTCTTATGAGTTCTGGTATAGATGACAGACTTGAAGAAATACTGGAAAATTATGGAATATATAATTTTAAGGTTAAATTTATACTTGGAGATTTTTCTAAGGAATTAACAGAAGTAGAAAAACAGAAACAGAAGGAAATAATAACTTTATCAGCTAAAATAGATTCTGATAATTCAAAAGCAGCAGCAGCAAAACCTCAAAAATCAAATGAGGTTTTTGTTAAGCAGGGATTCTCAAAGCAAGGTTATACAAGTAATAAGACAAAGGAAATAAAAGGAAATGCTATTTCTATTGAGGAATTTGGTGAGCTTTACGAAGATGAAATCTGTATAGTTGAAGGAGAAATATTTTCTCTTGAGAGCAGAGATGTTAAAAATGACAAAGTTATAATGACAATAAGAATAACAGATGAAAAAAGTTCTTTAACAACAAAAGTATTTTTAGATAAAAATAAAAAATTAGAAGTAGCTGTTGGAGATTTTGTTAAAATAAGTGGAAAAAAACAGATTGATAAATTTTCTGATAACGAAGAGATAATAATGATAAATTCTATCAACAAACTTAATAAAGTAAAAACTCAAAAAACAGATAATGCTCCAGAAAAAATGGTAGAACTTCATACACATAGTAAAATGAGTGAGATGGTTGGAGTAGAGGATATCTCAGACCTTATAAAACAAGCAATAGCTTATGGACATAAAGCCATGGCCATAACTGACTATGCTGTAGTGCATTCTTTCCCATTTGCATATAAGGCAGCTAAAGGAAAAGATTTTAAAGCTATCCTTGGATGTGAAATGTATATGGTAAATGATAATGCTGAGATGGTGAGAAGCAGCAAAGATGCATTGATAGAAGAAGAAAGTTTTGTAGTTTTTGACTTGGAGACTATGGGACTTAATTCACATGAGCATGAGATAATAGAAATAGGAGCTGTAAAGCTTCAGGGAACAAGAATAGTAGAAAGATATTCTCAATTAGTAAATCCTAAAAAACCTATTCCTAAAAAGATACAGGAACTTACAAATATATCACAGGATATGGTTGATAATATGCCGACAATAGAAGAAGTACTTCCTAAATTTATGGAATTTGTTGGAGATTCTACAATGGTAGCACATAATGCTCCATTTGATATGGGATTTATAAGAAGAGATGTTAAAAAGTTTATGGGATATGACTATAAACCAGCAGTAATAGATACATTGCAGATGGCAAGAGATTTATATCCAGAACTTAAAGCATATGGATTGAAAAATCTGAATAAAGTATTAGGATTATCACTGGATAATCACCATAGAGCCGTTGATGACTCACAAGCAACTGCTAATATGTTTATTATATTTATTGAAAAATATATGGAGAAAGGGATAACTAATCTTAATGAAATAACAGGTGCCCTTCCAATAAATGTAAAAAAACAGGATACAGCAAATGTAATAGTATTGGTAAAAAATCTTGAAGGACTTCAGAATATGTACAGACTAGTATCAGAAGCCCATGTTGATTATTATGGAAATAAGAAGCCAAGAGTATTAAAGTCACATATAGAAAAATACAGAGAAGGACTGATAATAGGAAGTTCTCTTTCTTCACATTTTATGAATGATGGAGAGTTGTCTAATTACTATATGAGATATGATTATGAAAAAATAGAAAAAAATATAGATTTTTATGACTATATAGAACTTCTTCCAAGAGGAGCATATTCAGAATTATATGAAGATGATGGAACTGGAACTATTTCATCTTTTACAATGATTGAAGATATGAATAAATATTTTTATAATCTGGCTAAAGAAAGAGGAAAACTGGTAACAGCAAGTTCTAATGTACACTATATAAATGAAAATGACAGCAAAATAAGAAGTATTCTTCTCTATGGAAGTGGAAGCGTCTATAGAGCTAATCAATATAAGACAGATAATAAATTCTATTTTAGAACTACAGAAGAGCTTATAAATGAATTCAACTATTTAGGAGAAGAGACTGCAAAGGAGATAGTTGTATCAGGAACAAATGCTATAGCTGATATGATAGAAGTTATAAAACCAGTTCCAGATGGATTCTATCCACCAAAGATAGATAATGCTGAAAATATAGTAAAAGAAATGACATATGAAAAAGCATATAGAATATATGGAAACCCGCTTCCAGAGATTGTAAAAGCAAGATTGGAAAGAGAATTGGGAGCTATCATAGGAAACGGATTCTCAGTTCTGTATCTTTCTGCTCAAAAACTGGTTAAGAAATCATTGGATAATGGGTATCTGGTTGGTTCCAGAGGATCAGTAGGATCTTCTTTAGTAGCCTATATGATGGATATTACAGAGGTTAATGCACTTTATCCACACTACATCTGTACAAATCCAGAATGTAAAAATTCTGAATTTATAGAAAGAGAAGGGGTAGGAATTGACCTTCCAGAAAAAATATGTCCTAAGTGTGGTCAACCATACAAAAGAGACGGATATTCAATCCCCTTTGAAGTATTTATGGGATTCAATGGAGAAAAGGTACCAGATATCGACCTGAACTTCTCAGGGGAATATCAATCAGAAATACATAGATATTGTGAACAGCTTTTCGGTAAAGAAAACGTATTTAAAGCTGGAACTATATCTACTCTGGCAGAAAAAAATGCTGAGGGTTATGTAAGAAAATATTTTGAAGAACATGAAATGAAGGGAAACAGAGCAGAGATAATCAGACTTGCTAAAAAGTGTGAAGGAGCTAAAAAAACTACTGGACAGCATCCGGGAGGAATGGTTGTAGTTCCTAGAGACCACTCAATATATGAATTCTGCCCTGTACAAAAACCTGCAAATGATGAGAAAAATGATTCAATCACAACACATTTTGACTATCATGTAATGGACGAACAGTTAGTAAAACTGGATATACTAGGACATGACGATCCTACTACAATAAAGATGCTTCAGGAATACACAGGAGTAGATATTTATACTATTCCTATTGCTGACCCAGAAACATTAAAGATATTCTCAGGAACTGAAGCTTTAGGAATTACTCCTGATGATATAAATTCAGTAGTTGGAACTTTTGGAGTGCCAGAGTTTGGAACACCATTTGTAAGACAAATGTTGATAGATACTATGCCAAAAACTTTTGCTGAGCTTGTAAGAATTTCAGGACTGTCACATGGTACTGATGTTTGGCTGAACAATGCTCAGGAATTTATAAGACAGAAAAAAGCAACACTTTCTCAAGTAATAACAGTGCGGGATGACATAATGAACTACCTTATTGACCAGGGACTTGAAAAAGGAACAGCATTTAAAATAATGGAGTTTGTAAGAAAAGGTAAACCTTCAAAAGATCCAGAAGGCTGGGAAAAATTCTCGAATGAAATGAAAGAACATGATGTTGCTGAATGGTATATAGAATCATGCAGAAGAATTAAATATATGTTCCCTAAAGGACATGCTGTTGCTTATGTTATGATGGCTATGAGAATAGCTTATTTCAAAGTACACTACCCTCTGGCTTTCTATGCAGCATATTTATCAAGAAAAGCAGAAGACTTTGATTATGAGATAATGAGCGATCCTAAAACAGCAAAAGAACATCTGGCAGTATTGAGCAAAGAACCAAAACTTGATGTAAAGAAAAAAGCTGAAATGGCAATATGTGAAATTATAGTGGAAATGTATGCCAGAGGATATGAATTTCTTCCAATAGATGTATATACATCTGCTGGATTTAGATTTACAATAGAGGATGGAAAGATAAGAATACCTCTTATAGCTCTGAATGGATTAGGTGGAGCAGTAATAGAAAATCTGATAAAAGAAAGAGACATAAGTAAATTTTTATCATATGAAGACCTAAAAAGAAGAACAAAGATATCACAAACGATAATTGAAAAACTTAAATCTATAAATGCAGTAGATTCATTGAGTGAAACAAATCAGATATCGTTGTTTTAGGAGGAAAAATGTTGAGTGAAAAGAATAAAACCATGGGAGCTATGCTTGTATGTCTTGCAGCTACACTTTGGGGTTTTGATTCCATAGTATTGACACCAAGATTATTTAAGTTAAGTGTACCTTATGTGGTTTTTATGGTGCATCTTCTTCCTTTCATAGGAATGACTTTGATATTTGGAAAAGATGAAATAAAAAATGTAAAAAAATTAGATAAGAGAGATTTAATGTTTTTCTTTCTAGTGGCTCTATTTGGAGGAAGTTTAGGAACACTTTCAATTGTAAAGGCTTTATTTTTAGTAAATTTTCATCATCTTACTGTAGTTACACTTTTACAAAAATTACAGCCTGTATTTGCTATTATTTTAGCAAGAATTATATTGAAAGAGAGAGAAGGAAAAGGATTCTTATTTTGGGCAGTGATGGCTCTTATAGGAGGATATCTTCTTACTTTCCAATTTAATATGCCGCAGATGGTATATAACGGAAATATGTTGTTGGCATGTTTCTATGCTTTATTAGCAGCATTTTCTTTTGGAAGTGCCACTGTATTTGGAAAAAGAATTTTAAAAAATGCTTCTTTTAGAACAGCTTTATATCTCAGATATGGATTAACAACTTTTATAATGTTCTTTATAGCTTCTTTTACAGGAAGTTTTAGCTATATAAGCCATACAACACCAGTTCAATGGCTGATATTCGTTATAATAGGTCTTACAAGCGGAAGCGGAGCAATACTTTTATATTATAAAGGGCTTAGATATATCAAGGCTAATGTAGCAACAATGTGTGAACTTTGTTTTCCTGTGTCAAGCATACTTTTTGACTATATATTTAACGGAAATGTTCTATCAACAATTCAAATATTAAGCGCAGTATTAATGTTGTACTCTATATATAAAATAACCAAAAATAGAGCAAATGAGTAAAAAAATATAAAATGATTTGTAAATTTTTAAAAGTTATGGTATAAAGAATATAGCTAAAAAATTAAGGAGGAATTATAATGACTAAAAAAGAGTTTATTGATTTATATTTTGAAAAAGGAGAATTCGCAACTAAAATAGATGCTGAGAAAAAAGCTGCGGCTTTCTTAGCAGTTATTGAAGAAGGATTAGTAGGTGGAGAAGATATTACTTTCCTAGGATTTGGAAAATTCGAAGTTGCTGATAGAGCTGCTAGAACTTGCAGAAATCCACAAACTGGAGAAGAAATGGAAGTTGAAGCTAAAAAAGTAGTAAAATTCAAAGCAGGAAAAGGATTATCTGAAAAAGTAAATCAATAATTCCCAAATTAATTTAAGTATAAAAGTGGAGATACTGTAGATCAGTACCTCCATTTTTTTATGTTTTTTCAATGTAGTAAAAAAATATGATATTTTTAGATTAAAAATGTTGAAAATTCGAAAGAAAAGTTCTATAATATAGACACAAAGAGTTTATTCATTATTAATTTAAAAGTGAAAATAAAATTTTATTATAAAAATTTTTAAAACATTTTTATTGAAACGAAACTCATAATGTAAGGGGGAATTAACATGGCAGTAACACTAGAAACCATTAAAAAAGCAAAACAAACCATTGAACACTCAATCAAAAGAACACCTTTGATAGAGTGCCCTACACTAGAAAAGGAACTTGGAGGAAAAGTTTTATTCAAACTTGAAAATCTTCAAAAAACTGGATCATTCAAAGTAAGAGGAGCTTTAAACAGAATAGCTAACCTTACAGAAGAAGAAAAGAAAAAAGGGGTAATAGCTTCATCAGCTGGAAACCATGCCCAAGGAATAGCTTTAGGAGCAACAGCACAAGGAATAAAATCAACAATAGTAATGCCGGAAACTGCACCAATAGCAAAAGTAGCAGCAACAAAAGGATATGGAGCAGAAGTAGTATTATGCGGAAGTGTATATGATGATGCTTTTGCAAAAGCATGTGAGATCCAAAAAGAAACAGGAGCAATATTCCTACACCCATTTGATGATGACTATGTAATCTCAGGACAGGGAACTATTGGATTAGAAATATTAGAAGATGCGATAGATATAGATACAGTTCTTGTTCCTATCGGAGGAGGAGGAATCCTTGCAGGAATAGCAACAGCAATAAAATCAATCAATCCATCAGTGAGAATAATCGGAGTAGAATCAGCAAATGCTGCATCAATGACAGAAGCTTTAGCAAAGGGAGAATGTTGTGAAGTATGTGCAACACCAACAATAGCAGATGGAATAGCAGTAAAAAAAGTTGGATGCAAAACTCTTGAATTAGTAAAACAATATGTAGATGAAGTAGTAACAGTAACAGAAGATGAAATAGCAAGAGCAATATTATTTTTGATGGAAAAAAGTAAAGTAGTTGCAGAGGGAGCAGGGGCAACACCTTTAGCAGCGATACTTGCAGGAAAAGTTGAATGTAAAGGTAAAAAGACTTGTGCAGTAGTATCTGGAGGAAATATAGATGTAAACCTTATTGAGAGAGTACTGAACAGAGCTTTAATCAATGCAGGAAGAAGATATGAATTTAAAGTAAAAGTACATGACAGATTTGGAGAAACTGAAAAATTATTAAGTTTGATAACTCAAAATAGAGCAAATATACTTTTCATAACACAAAGCATGTATAATGGAGAATTAGGAATCACAATGCAGGAAGTAACACTTGTAATAGAATGCAGTGATATGGCTCATAGAGATTCTGTAAGAGCTAAAATTATAGAAGCAGGATATGAAATTTATTAGTATTCAAAAATAGTTAGTATTGAAAAAAAATGATAATTGAAGTAGAATATCTATTATGAAGTTGTTTGGAGGAGAAAGATGAAAAAGATAATAGTAACCTTAATGATTCTTGTATTTTCTATTTCTTATGGAAAATATGAGTATCCTTTTCAAAATCCATATATGGCAACTATACTAGGAAGTTCTACTTTAATGATAAATGGAGTAAGTGAAACTGTTCCAACTAAAGTATACAAGGTTAAACTTCCTGGCAGTGTAGAAGTGCCAGAAAATTTATGGTATAATGATAAATTTGAGTTTTCTTTAGTTCCACAAAAAGAAAAAGCACCATTGATATTTCTTTTAGCAGGAACAGGGTCAGATTATCATGCAGCAAGAATGGTATTTTTTCAAAGAATATTTTATGATGCTGGGTATAGTGTAATATCAATTACATCTCCAATGCATTCAAATTTTATCGTCAACGCATCAAGCAATAGAATGCCTGGAATGATAATGGATGATGGAAAAGATGTTTACAATGTTATGAAAGAAACATACAAAATTGTAAAAGATAAAGTGAATGTTTCTGACTTTTATGTTGTAGGATATAGTCTGGGAGCTACTGAAGCAGCAGTGGTTTCTTATATTGATGAAACTGAGAAAGCTTTTAATTTAAAAAGAGTATTTATGATTAATCCAGCAGTGGATATCTATGAATCAGCAGTAAAACTTGATAAAACTTTAGACATACCTACAGAAGGAAAAATTGAAAACTTGGAGAAACTTATTGATAAGGTATTCAACAAACTTTCAGATTCATTAAAAAATGGTTATACAGAAATAACAGAAGAACTTATTTACAGAATGTTTGCAAAAGATCAGATGACAGATGAAGAAATGGGTGAATTAATAGGTCTGGTATTTAGATTAACAGCTATTGATATTAATTATGTAACTGACTTAATAAATGACAGAAAAGTTTATGTAGATAAACCAGTTGGAAAATTCACAAATATGTTTCCATATTTTGAAAAAATAAATTTTGCTGGTTTTGAAGATTATATGTATAAACTTGCTTATCCATATTTTGATGAAAAAATGGGTGGAGGAGTAACTCTTGAAGAACTTTTACAGCATACAAAACTTCAGCAGATAGAAGGATATTTAAAAAATACTGATAAAATAGCAGTGGTAACCAATAGGGATGAAATTATATTAGGAGAAAAAGATTTTGAATTTTTAGAAAAGACTTTCAATAAGAGATTAATAATATATCCTTATGGAGGTCATTGCGGAAATATGTATTACAAAACTAATGTAGATGTAATGCTTAAATTTCTAAAGGAGGGAGTACTTGATTATGAGAACTAATAGAAAACTTATTTTACTCCTTATGATGATTTTAGTTTTTACATTTTCAATAGCTGATACAAATGAAAAACCAGAGACTAAGACTGATAATAGTGAAGTAGCAGAATATTTTGGTGTATATGATCCATGGGAGCCTTTAAACAGGAGAATATATTATTTTAATTATACTTTTGATAAGTATGTATTTTTGCCAGTGGTAGATGCCTATAATCTTGTGACACCTACCTTTGTACAAAAAGGAGTAAAAAACTTTTTTAGAAATACACAAAATATAACAATAACAGGAAATTCTTTGCTGCAATTTAAAATAAAAAAAGCTATGAGAGCAATAGGAAGATTTTCGATAAATGCGACATTAGGAGCAGGGGGAGTATTTGATACAGCCTCTTCTCTAGGTATGCCCAAGCCATATGAAGATTTTGGACTTACTTTGGCTCACTATGGAGTAGGAGAGGGACCATATCTAATTCTTCCTTTCTTAGGACCAAGTAATTTAAGAGATGCAGTAGGAACAGGAGTAAATACTGTTGCTTTAGGAGCTTTAGATCCTTATGAAGCAGCTGATCTATTTGATATAGACAGTCCAGAAGTATTTGCACTTAATTCAGTGGACAAAAGAAAAAATACAAAATTTAGATATTATGCAAGTGGGTCACCATTTGAATATGAATATCTAAGATTCTTCTACAAAAAATATAGAAAGCTTCAATCAGAAACAGGAGTACAAGTTTTTTAAAAAAGAAAAATGGAGGATATTAAATGGATTTACAAAAAAAAGTGTTGGACTATAAGGAAGAAGTTATAAAAGGGATACAAGGTGCTGTACAGATAAAAAGTGTTCAGGAACCTGCAAAAGAAGGGAAACCTTTTGGTGATGGTCCAGCAGAAGCTTTACAATATTTTTTAGACCTAGGAAAAGAGTTAGGATTTAAAGTTGAAAATTTTGACAACTATGCTGGTACTATAGAATTTGGTGAAGGAGAAGAAACAGTAGGGATACTAGGACATGTGGATGTAGTACCTGAAGGTGAAGGATGGATTTATCCTCCATACAGTGCAACTATAGCAGATGGAAAAATATTTGGAAGAGGAACATTAGATGATAAAGGACCTTCTATGGTTTGTCTTTATGCTATGAAAGCAATAAAAGATTCTGGTGTTAAATTAAACAGAAAAATTAGAATGATAATAGGAGCTAATGAAGAAACTGGAAGCCTTTGTATGGAGCACTACTTCAATACATTGAAAATGCCTCAGCCTACATTGGCATTTACACCTGACTCAAGCTTTCCAGTAACATTTGCTGAAAAAGGAATAGTTCGTGTAAAACTTTCAAATTCTTATAAAACTTTAAATGATGTAACTATAAAAGGTGGAAATGCATATAACTCAGTTCCTGACAGAGCAGAAGCAGTTCTTCCAGTAGAATTTGCTGAAGGACTTGCAGAAAAAGCTGTTTCTTTCAATGAAGGAAAAGAATTTAAAGTAGAAGTTGAAGTAAAAGATGGAAGATATCATGTTGCTTCTTTAGGAAAATCTTCTCATGCAGCTAGACCAGCACAAGGATATAATTCTATCAGTGCACTGTTTGCATTCTTGGGAACAGCAGAGATTAAAAATGAAGAATTAAAAGGATTAGTAGAATTTTTCAAAGAATATATAAAAATGGAAAATAATGGTGCTTCTTTTGGAATAGATTTTAAAGATGAAGAGAGTGGAAGTCTTACTCTTAATCTAGGAAAAATGTCACTTGAAAATGGAAAATTAGAATTATGTATAGACATGAGATGCCCAGTTCTTGTACCTAATACAAATGTTATTGATACATTAAAAGAAAAAACTGCTGGGAAAATGGAACTTGAAGTAACTGGAAATTCAGCTCCTCTATATGTAGCTAAGGACAGCTTCCTTGTATCTACTCTTATGGATATTTACAAAGAAATAACTGGAGATGTAGATGCTCAGCCAGTAGCTATTGGTGGAGGAACTTATGCAAGAGAAGTAACTAATGGAGTAGCATTTGGAGCTCTTCTGTCATCACAGGAAAATAATATGCACCAAAAAAATGAGTATCTTGAAATTGACAAAATAGACACATGGTTAAAAATATATGTGGAAGCTATTTATAGATTAGCAAAATAAAAAAAAGGAAAAAGACTGGTAAAAAAGTATAATTTCTAGTATGATATTATGGTAATGAAATATAATATAGACTAAGGAGATATACAAATTATGGACTGGAAAAAATTGACTATCGAAGATAAAGAGACAATAGATAATTTTACAAAAGGGAAGTTTTCAACTTGTGATTACAATTTTACTAATCTTTTCTTATGGAGTCAAGGTGAAGATCTTCATTATAAAATAGAAAAAGATGTACTGATTATACAGGGAACTTTTGTCAAGGATGAATACTGCTTTATGCCTATTCCAAAGGATGAAAACGCAATCGGGGCAATGAAAGAAGTAATAAAAGAATTGCTTCAGAAAAATAAAAAAATAGTACTTGTTCCTGAAGAATGGAAGGAAAAACTTGAAGACACTTTTATTCTTGAAGAAAGAAGAGACAGCTATGATTATGTTTATTCTATAGAAAGTTTAGCTTACCTTAAAGGAAGAAAATATGCTAAAAAGAAAAATAGAGTACACAATTTTATGAAAAGCTACAACTATACTTATGAAGCAGTAACTCCTGAAAATGTAGAAGAGGTTATAAATTTCCAAACTAACTGGTGTCATGATAAAGAATGTGAAATTGTTCCTGTTCTGAGAAATGAAAATATGGGAATATTAAATCTTCTTCATAATTTTAATACACTTGGAATAAAAGGTGGAATATTAAGAGTAGATGGAAAGATAGTAGCTTATACACTAGGAGAAGCAATAAGTGATGAATATGTTGTAATACATATTGAAAAAGGTTTAAACGGATATACAGGAAGCTACCAAATGATAAATATGGCTTTCTTGGAAAAAGAGTTTACTGATCATAAATATGTGAATAGAGAAGATGATTTCGGAGATGAGGGATTAAGAGAAGCAAAAGAATCTTATCATCCATTGGAACTTCTGAAAAAATATGAAATAACTGGAATAAAATAAAAATATTAAAGGGTGTCCTATGAGACATCCTTTTTTATATATATAATTTTTTCTGTTTTTATACAAAATAAATATATAAATGAAAAATTTAAGAGTAAAATATCCCTTTAAATATGATATAATATAAACAATTAGTGAAGGAGGGTTTTATGGAGCAAAAATATGAATTGGAATTTTTAAATGAAAATGATATAAACCTTTTAATAAAAGAATCTGAAAAAAAAGCTGAAGATGAAAACTTAGTAAGAGAGATATTAAAAAAAGCTGTAGAAGCAAAAGGTATCACTGATAAAGAAGCTGCTGTTCTACTTAGTATAAATAATCCTGAACTTCTTGAGGAAATGTTTGAAACTGCAAGAAAGATAAAAGAAAAAATATATGGAAAAAGAATAGTAATGTTTGCTCCGTTATATGTGAGCAACTATTGTGTAAATAATTGTGAATATTGTGGATATAAACATGATAATGATGAATTGAGCAGAAAGAAATTAAATAGAGAAGAACTTATAGAAGAAGTTAAATCGTTAGAAAAATTAGGACATAAAAGAATAGCTTTAGAAGCTGGAGAGGATCCACTTAATTGTTCTTTAGATTATATATTGGAGTGTATAAAAGACATATACTCAATTAAATTTAAAAATGGAAGTATAAGAAGAATAAATGTAAATATTGCTGCAACAACAGTTGAAAATTATAAAAGATTGAAAGAAGCAGAAATAGGAACATATATATTATTCCAAGAGACATATCACAAACCTACATATGAGAGAGTGCACTTAAATGGTCCTAAAAGAGATTATGAGTACCATACAACAGCTATGTTCAGAGCAAGAGAAGCTGGAATAGATGATGTAGGTATTGGAGTTTTATATGGCTTATACGACTTCAAATACGAAACTATATCTATGATAAGATATGCTGATGCTCTTGAGAGAATAACAGGGGTAGGGCCACACACAATATCTGTTCCAAGATTGAGAGCAGCAGAAAATGTCTCATTAAAAGATTATCCTCATCTTGTATCAGATGAAGATTTTAAAAAACTGGTAGCAGTATTGAGACTTGCTGTACCATACACAGGACTTATTCTTTCTACTAGAGAAGAAGCAGAACTTAGAGATGAAACAATCAAATTAGGAATATCTCAGGTGAGCAGTGGGTCATGTACTGGAGTAGGAGGATATTCTGAAAGAGAAAAAGATACTAAAGAAAAACCACAGTTTGAACTTGGAGATAACAGATCACCTCTGGAAATGATAGAAAGTCTAATGAAAGGTGGATATGTACCGAGCTATTGTACAGCATGCTATAGAAACGGCCGTACAGGCGATAGATTTATGGAAATAGCAAAGAGCGGACAGATCAATGTAATGTGTGAAGCTAATGCTTTAATGACCTTAAAAGAGTTTTTAATAGATTATGCTGATGACAGATTAAGGGAGATAGGAGATAAAGTTATCATGGAAACTTTAAATAAGATGCCTGATGAAGACTTTAAAAATACTATAAAAGAGAATTTAAAAGCTATTGAAAATGGTGCTAGAGATATAAATGTGTAAATAAAATAAAAGCTGGTCAAAGAATAAATTATCTTTTGACCAGCTTTATTTTTAATGCTGTTAGAATAACATTAAAATTTTTCAAGCAGGAAATTTGTAAATTCAGTAAGATTTTCAGTACTTTCTGTAGAAGCGTGAGCCAAACTTCCAAGAGTATTCCACTCAGAAGGGCTAAGTTTAATTTCTTCATTTTTAGCTTTTTCATCAATTAAGCTAAAGAAAGTATTCAGATTCTCTTTAAGTTCTTTATCAAGTTCCTGCCTTTTTTTAAGGTTTTCAGATAGATTCTGAATTTCTTTTTTTAGTTGCACTTTAATCTCTCCTTTAAAAAAAATTTCACATAATATTATCATATTTTTTCTTAAATATGTCAATAGATTTTTTATAACCAACAAATCTGATTAAATACTTTTCAAAAATATTTTTTAATTTGCTTATATTAAATTGAAATAAAATTTTATTAGATGTAAATTATATTATAGTAAAATCATAAACTGTTCTGCTATAAGCTCTCCACTCTTATAAATTCCCTTCCATTTCAAACTGCCATTTTCATAATAGGTTTTCCATTCTCCAATATTAACACCATTGTCATATTTTTTTTCAGATTCAATTTCACCATTAAAATAATAAGTTTTCCATTCGCCATGCAGTTTTCCTTCTTTGTAGATTCCTTTTAAAGCTAATTTTCCATTGAGATGATACTTTGAAAATAAATTATTAGGAAGTCCATTTTTAAATTCAGTATCAATATTTAGGTTTCCATTTTGATAGTAAGTTTTAAAAGAACCATCTTCTATATTATTTTTATAATTACCTTCTAATTTAATTTTTCCATTTTCATAATAAACTTTTTCCAAACCATTTTTTGTACCATCTTTATAGCATGTGACTTTTTTTAATTGTCCATTACTATATTTTTCTGTAAGTATACCAGAAAAATGTTTGCTTATTCCCAAAACACTTTCTTTTTTATAAATTGATGCAGAGTTTTGGGGTATTGTTGTGTTATTTGTTTCATTATTACAGCTCCATAACAAAAATATTGCTGAAAATAACAGTATAGTTTTTTTCATATATTTTTTCCCCCTTTAAGTATTACATTTTATTATAACATAAATTTAAGAAAAGTCATAAAAATAGACAGATAAACTAGCTTTTTAGATGTAAAAAGATATTTTTTTGTATGTATAAATAAAAAAGTAAATTAAATAAAATTAAATATATCTTTAAATTTTTAATTTTGACATTTATGAGAAAAAGCATATAATATAAACAGAAATAATATAAAAAATTACTTTATTAAATTATAGAAAATACCAGGGGGTGTTATATGTGGAATATTTTAGATAGGTATGTGCTGGGAGTAGGAGTTATCTTTCATATAATTGGAACATTTTTTCTTACTGAAGCAATACTTGATGGAAATAAATATTTATTGCAGATAATCCAATATGCTTCTTTAAGTAAAAGCGTAATAATATTTAGCTATTGGGTAGGAGATGATCGATATAAATTTAGGTACTATTTTTTATACTTTATTTTAAATTTTACAGTTCTGTTTTCTTCAGGACTTTTTATAAGAGCTTTTATCGGTCAAAATATAAAAGCTGTTGTGCTTTTAACCGTTGTTGTATTTGTAATTGGTTTTATTCTTACAATAATAAATGCGTTCTTGTATCAATTTTTTAAATTGAAATCATATAAGTATAACTAAATTTTATAAAAAACTTTTCTTCATGTTAATCTTTTTATATTGTTTACAGCAATGATTTGACAAAAAAATAAAAAAGTTATATCATTAAATATAGTTTTGTTTCTATAAGACGGAGATTTTATAAGATTGGATATTAGAAAACAGATAAAATAAGGAGGAAAGCGTGAAGAAAATACTATTTTTATCTATTTTTTTATTACTATTGAGTTCTTGTGCTAATGTTGATGAAAGAGGTTTTTACACTGATGGGGAAAATATAAGAAAGCATAAAGCAACAAATACATACTATGATCCAAATGGATATGATATAGATAATCATGATAGAGATGGATATGACCCAGAAGGGTATGATCATGATGGATATACAAGAGAAGACTATAAAAAAATATTGAAAGTTAAAAAGAAATAATAAAATTAATGAGAGGAGAGAAATCTCCTCTTTGATTTTGTTAATAATTTAATTTAGAAAAAAAGATAATAGGAATTTAAACGGTATAATATAATTAAGAATAATTTGGAAAAAGGAGTACAAAAATTATGATAGAGACAGGAAATGTAATGTTAGCCTTTGTTCTTACACTATTAGCTGGACTTGCAATGGCAGTAGGAAGCATGATTTCTTTTATAGGGAAAAAAACAAATAAAAAATTTCTTTCTGCTTCACTAGGATTTGCAAGTGGAGTAATGATATATGTTGCATTTGTTGAAATATTTATGGAGTCAAGGGAGTCATTGAGTGAAATTTATGGTGGGAGCAAAGGAATCTTAATAGCAGTCATATCATTTTTTGCAGGAATGGTTTTTATGGTTCTTACAGAAAAATTCTGCCTGAAAGAAAATGAAGATGAAGAAGAAAGTGAAGAAAAATCTGTTTATAGAATGGGAGTAATGACTGCCATTGCAATAGGAATACATAATTTTCCAGAAGGAATGGCAATATTTACATCAGTATTAAAAACACCAGCTCTAGGGTTTTCTGTAGCAGCAGCAATAGCTATCCATAATATATCTGTGGGAATAGCTGTATCTGCTCCTATATATTATGCAACTGGAAGTCGGAAAAAAGCTTTTATTTTTTCTTTGACTTCAGGATTAGTAGAACCTTTAGGAGCTTTAGTAGGATATATTATTTTTAAAAATTATTTAAATGAGAAAATATTTGGGATGTTATTGGCAGCAGTGGCAGGTATTATGGTCTATATAGCATTGGATGAGCTTCTACCATCTGCACAAAGTGATGGGAATCATCATATTGCTACTTACAGCATGATTTCTGGAATGATAGTCATGGCAGTTAGTTTAATGATAATTTAGAAGAAAATTTTTTATTAGGATAGATAAATATTATATAAAATGGATGAATAAAAAGAAAGATTAAATTTTCAATAATTAAACTGTTAGTAATTTTAATTGTTGTAATTTTTATACTCTTTTTAGGTTATCCATTTTTTTATTACATAAAATTGAAATAATATGTTAAGATATAGGAGATAAGATAAAATATATTTCTATAGGTTAATATATTAACAAAAATAATAATCTTATTTTAAGATATTGAAATATTAAAAAATAGCAGGAGGGAAAAGATATGGCAAGGAGAATATCAATTTATAATTATAAAGAGAAAATAGGAAAGACTACTTCAGCATATTATATGGCAAAGGCTCTTTCAGAAGAAGGAAAAAGAGTATTGATGATAGATGCAGATCCACAATGCAGTTTAACAAAATTATCTTTAACTTTGAATAACGGCAGATTAAATGAAACAGTTACTGATTTACATAAGGCAGTGCTGAGAGCATTTGAAGGGCAGCCTATTCCAATAACTTCTGTAGTTCCTCAGATGTTTTCTGATAAACTATTTTTGACTCCTGGGAGCAATGAAATATTAAAATTAGAAATTACTCTTTCTTTTGCTCATAAAAAAGATAATAATATGAAAATATTTGGTAATATAGCTGGGGCATTTAATGAATTTTTTAATAAAATGGAAGAAGAATATAATTTAGATTATATTATAATAGATTTTCCATCTACTATGAAAGAAATAAGTAAAAATTTATTAATGGTGTCAGATTATATAGCTATCCCTACAATAATTGATTTATTTATGAATGATACTTTTATCCTTTTGATAAAAGAATTTCATGATTTAAATGAATTAAGAAATAGTATGCTTAGCAAATACAGCGATTCATATTATTCTTTTCCAGATAAACAACCTAAATTTATTGGATTTATAAAGCAGGATTATCTGTTTGATAAAAAGATAGAAAATAAAAATATTAAAGAAATAAGTATGTTTACAAGAAATATAAAAATAATTGGAATGCTTTTAGAAAATGGAAAATTGAGTGCCAATGATTATATTTTATCTCAAATTCCAAATTTAAATAAAAATAAAGAATTGTTTAATATTTTTATAAAAGAGATGGCTGAGAGAATAATTGCACTGGGGTAGAAAGAAGTACTTTAATATAAAAACTCTCTTAACCTTAATTAAAATTAAGATTAAGAGAGTTTTTTCTTAGTTAAATAATTCTTTTAATTTATTATAATCTTCTAGTAAAATTTCAGAATCTTCATTAAAATCATACTCTAATACAATATTTGCAGAAGGAGTATACGTTTTTATTAATTCAACCATATCAAAATAATTAATTTTTCCATGAGAAATTGGTTTATGTTCATCATGTAATCCATTATTATTATGGAAATGATATCCTAATATATTGTTTTTTAGTTTTTTTACTAATTCATTAATATTCCATCTGTTTAAATAAGCATGTCCAATATCAATCAAACACTTATAATTATTTTTTAATATCATCTCTTCATATTCTTCTTGTGAAAATACCATATTTTTACCTATTCCTACATTTTCAATGACTACATCAATGTCATATTTTCTTCCTAATTTTACTAATGAGTCAATTTTTTCTGAAATTTTATTTTTTAATTCCTCATCTATTTTCTGTGAAGGAATTCCTTCGTTACTGTGTAAAACCATAAAAGAAGGATTATACTTTTTCGAAAGCTTGAAACTTTCTTCATAACTATATAAAGTTTTTTCCCATGAATCCTTTGTCATGTCTGCTAAGTTACATTTTCTGAAAGGACCATGAAAAGAAATTGATTTAAATTCATAGTTTTCAAGAATTTCCAGCATTTTCTTTGTGTAATCTTCATCTAATGGTTCAATAAAAAATTCTAAGTTTTCTATTTTATTTTTTCTTAAAAACTCTAATATATCCTTAGAACTTTTTTTATAAAATATCAAATCACTGATATGCACTAAATTTTTGTTCAATATTTTATCCTCCTTAACTTTCTATTTAACTCAATAAATTTGGTAAAAACAGTACTATATCAGGAATATAAGTCAATATAAATAATACCAGCAGCAGAGCTACAATAAAAGGTGTTATTTCTTTCATAAATTCTTCTAATTTTATATTTAATAATGAACATGTTAGAAACATCATTGAGCCAAATGGAGGAGTAACCCCACCAATCATGATATTAACTACCATTACTATTCCAAGATGCAGTGGATCGATTCCTAATTTTAAAGCAGCAGGAATCAACAAAGGAGCTAAGATTATCATTGCTGCTCCACCATCTATAAACATACCTACAAAAAGAAGTATTAAATTAATTAATAATAATAAAGACCATGGACTTGTACTGAATTCCAATAGGATATTAGTTAATTTAAATGGTATTCTCTCCCAGCTTAAATAAGCTCCAAATACATTTGCTGCAATAATAATAAACATTACTGTACTTGTTCCATAAACAGTTTCTTTTAGAATTTCAGGAAACTTTGTCAATTTTAATTCTTTATATATGAAGATACCAATTAATGTTGTAATTACTACAGCTATTGCTCCAGCTTCAGTAGGAGTGAATATTCCGATTCTCATACCTAATATTATTACAAAAGGCAGAATCAATGCCCATATAGATTCTTTAAATTGTTTGAAAACTTCTTGCAGAGATGCTCTCTTTTCTCTTACAGGAACATACTTTCTTTTTTTAGATATAATAGCAACAGTTATCATAAGAGAAATTGCTATTAATGCCCCTGGAACATATCCTGCTATAAACATTTTTGTAACAGAAACATTAGAAAGCAAAGCGTATATTATTAATACAATTCCTGGAGGAATAATTGGACTTACTATAGAAGAGGCTGCTGTTATTGCAGCTGAAAAACCTTTTGAATATCCTCTGTTTACCATTTCAGGAACTAAAACTTTACACTGCATAGCAGCATCAGCATTAGCAGAACCTGAAATTCCCCCCATTAGAACACTTAATAATATGTTGACTTGAGCAAGTCCTCCAGTTAAATGTCCAGTCAAAACTTCTGCCATTCCCATTAGTCTTTTACTTATACCAGAATAGTTCATAATTGACCCTGCCATTATAAAAAATGGTATTGCCAACAGTGGAAATGATTCAGCACTTCTTATAAAATGCTGCATTATTAAATCCAGATCCATACTTGTATCTAAAAATCCAAAGAAGAATAATGTAGCTCCCATTAAAGCGAAACATATTGGAATATTTAAAAAGAAGAAAATAAATAATATTAAAATAGGTAAGAAACTATACATTTTCATCTCCTTTTTTTCCTAATATGGTTTTTATATTTTTAAAAATTTCCAGAATGGAATATACAAAGATTAATCCAAAGCCTATGATTAATGAAGAATTAACATACATAGATGAAATTCCTAATACAGCAGTAGGCTTTACCCTAGAAATTATTGTGAATTTTAAACTTAAACAGAAAAAAGTTCCATTCATTAACATTACTATTATATTGATTAGTAATTCAACATAAATTTTAAACTTTTCAGGTAATGATTGAGTTAAGATATCAATTCCCATATGCATTTTTTTTCTGTAACAACTAGCTCCTCCTACAAATACAGCCCATATAAAGCATATTGTTGCTATTTCCTCAGCACTCTTTATAGGAGAATTGAAAAAGTATCTCATTCCAACATTTAAAATTACTATAATTATAGTAAAACTTAAAAATGTACAAGATATCAGATCATCTATATAAATTTTCTTCATATCTTTCTCCTATACTATTTTTTTATCTCATTTTGAATTTTTTCATATATATCTGGTGAGAATCCTGGGAATTCATCAAATACTTTTTTTGCTCTTTTTTGGAATTCTTCTAAATTAACTTCATTTAAAATCATACCATTTTTAACTATATCTTTTTTGAAGTCTTCATCTAATTCATACATTTTTTTATTGTTATCTATAGCAGCTTGTGTAATTTCTTCTTGAATAACTTTTCTTTGCTCATCAGTAAATGAATCCCAAACTTTAGTTGAAATATATACTCCTCCAGTTCCTAAAAAGTGTCCACTTAAAGCAACATTTTTTCTCAAATCATAAAGTTTACTGTTTGACATAAAAGAAAAAGTAGTCTCAGTTCCATCAATAACTTTTTGCTGTAATGCACTTACAGTTTCACTCCATGGCATTGCTACTGGATTAGCTCCTAGAGCATTAAATGTATCTATCCATAATTTACTTGCTGGAACTCTAAGTTTAAGCCCTTTTAAGTCTTCAGGATTAACTATAACTTTATCAGTAACTATGTGTCTGAATCCAAAAATAAAATCTAAAGATAACACTTTTATTCCTTTTTCTTCAGCTTGTTTTTCCAATTGTTTTACAAAATCACTGCTTGTAACATTTGTATAATCTTCATATGTTGTATATAGCATTGGTCCTACTAACGCTGTGAAATCAGGAACATAATCACCAATATAACTAGGATCAACGACAGAAATAAAGTCGCTTCCTCTTAAGACCTGTTCAATTGCATCTTTGTATGAAGGTAATTCCCCATTTGGATAGACCTGTAATTCTATTTGCCCCTTTAATCTTTCATTAATTTTATCTGCGGCCTGTGAAATATAAATATGTGTAGGTTCATTAGTCTGAAAAACATGACTTACTTTGATAACCCTAACTTTCTTTTCTTCTTTCTTTCCACAACCTGCAATTAGAAATAAAACCCCCAACATTAAAAAAAATGCTAATTTAAAATAATTCTTCTTTCCTTTCATCTAACCCTCCTAAAGTATTTTTATTTATTTTATAGATCTATTAAAATTTAATTTTAACAAATCTTAAAATACCTATTTAGCTTTTATATTTAAAACACTCCCTCGTTCTATAACTCTAATTTCGGTATTTTCAATAACTCCTTGTTCACCTTTTAAAATATTCATTAATTTTACTAATGCTTTTTCTGCAATAAAGTCGTCTAAATGATTTATACTGGTTATTTTTGGAGTAGTATATTCACAAAGTTCCATATTGTCATAACCGATAATTGAAACTTTTTTAGGAACATCTATTCCATGCTTTGCTAAAGCTCTCATAGCTCCTAAAGCAATATAATCATTTCCTGCAAAGATGGCAGTATAATCAAAAGCTTTATTTTTCTTAATGTATTCATCAATTATTTTATATGAACTTTCTTGGGTAAATTTTCCAGATATAATCTTTTGTTTTTCTATATTATTGTCTTTTAAGCATTTTAAATAACCTCTAGCTCTTTTAATTGAGGTTTTTCTTTTTATTTCTCCTGTGAGATGTAAAATATTTTCATGACCATTTTCAATTAGATACTGAGTAGCTTTATATCCTCCTTCAAAATGGTTTGGATTAATTACAGAAACTGTAGAATTAGCTATATTTTTTTCATAGTCTAAAAGGACTATCTTATTTTTGGAATTTATAAGATTTTCTATTTCCTTGAATTTCTTTCCCCCAGAGATAACAAGAGCTCCATCTATAATTCCATTGGCAAATATTTTTTCCCAAGTAGTTCCTTTTTTATTGATATATGATACTAATACTAGATAACCTAGATTTTCTGCTGCATCAATAATCTTTGATATTAGCTCAGAATAGTATAGAGATTCAGATATCTTTTTATAATTTTTTTCATTTGTACTAGATTTTCCAGTATAAACAAGCAAACCAATAATTCCAGATTTTTTACCAGCTAATTTTTGTGCAGATAAATTTGGATAATATCCATTTTCTTCTATAACTTTTAGAACTTTCTCTTTTGTTTCAGGTGAAATATCCGGATAATTATTTATAACTCTTGATACTGTACTTCTAGAAACTCCTGCAAGTTGGGCTATAATTTTACTATTAATTTTTTTCACCTCTTAAATTATTGACTTATAATAAGTTTACTAACGCGCGTTCGGAAACTTTATATTCAAACTATATAATTTTTTTTAGTGTTAGTCAATTTTAAAAATTATATCTTTGCAATATTTTTTATATATTTTTATAATATTTTTTGTTGAAAGAGTACACTAAAACCATTTTTAGAATAAAGATATTTAGAAATATAATGAGAATTAAAAAGAAAAAGCCAAAAATTTATTAAAATTTCTGGCTTTCTATTTAAAAAAATTATTGAGTTTAAATTTGTTTAAAACTATTTCCTCTAACATCTACAGGGATGCTTTTTACTGCATTGCCATCTTTCATAACTGTATAATAGCTGCATAAATTAGCTGTAGAGCATGAATGGTTAGGAATAATTTCTATTTTGTCTCCCACTTTTAAATTAGTTTCTCCATGGATATGAAGCTTTCCAACTTCTTCTGACAGAGAAGCGACTATTGCCTCAGGATGTCCAATTACAGTTCCAAAACCTACTATAGAACTATTTCCGTGAGCTCCTTGATCTAGACCTAGGCATTTAGCACCAGCGTCACATATAAATAAATCTTCTTTAGGATGAGAAATTATTGTAGTATATACAGTTAAAGCACAATCTTTTATTTCAGCTTTTTTTATAGATAACTGAATAGTATCTAAAAATACATAATTTCCTGGATGAAATACATTTATATTTTTATCTTTTACAGCTTCACTGAATGTCGGAGTTGAACCGCTTGTTATATATTCAAGCTCATAGCCAGCATCATTCATATATTTTTTAGCAGCAGCTATAGTCTGGCATTCATCAGCAATATATTTAGGAACTTCATTTTCACAAGTTGCAGAATATACATGACCAGGATGAGTAGATAAGCCTCTAAGTTTTAAACCTTTCATATCTTTTAATTTATCTGCAAATTCAACAATCTTATCTACAGGTAATCCAAAACGATGCAGACCACTATCAACTATAATTGTATAACTTACAACTACACCAGCTGCAATAGCCATATCATTTATCATTTTAGCAGCTTCTAAATTGTCCAGCCTCACTATGAAGTCACTTTTTTTAGTAAGTTCTATTATCCTTTCAATACTTTCTTTGCTGGCTGCTGGATATGCATACATTATCTTTTTCAAACCTATTCTACAGCAGGCTTCAGCTTCATCTAATGTTCCACACAAAGCCCCAGTTGCTCCAGCCTCTATCTGAAGCTTTAAAAGCTCCATACTTTTGTGAGTCTTTATCATAGGCCATAATTCTTTTCCATTGTCATCACACATTTTTTGATATGTTTTAATGTTATTTTCTAATGCGTCGAAGTTTAGTAGAATTGCTGGAGTTTTAAGATTTTCTTTTTTCATAGTTATTAATCCCTCCTACTTTAAGTAAGTATTTAAAAACTTTTTCATATCTTCTTCAGGAACCATTCTTCCACCAGTTGCCCAACAGATATGATAAGCGTTTTCCATATTTTTTCCTATTCTACTTTCAATATATTTTTTTGTTTCTTCATATTTTAATAAAGTTACTGGACCTTCAAAGGCAGCACATGATGAAGGTTCTATTCTTATATCTTCTGACTCATTTAAACATCTTAAATAGTCATAAAGCTTGTAGTCTTCTACAGTAAATTCTCCACTTAGAATAGAATCCATCATTCTTCCTACAAGTCCAGAAGGTCTTGCAACTGCAAGTCCATCAGCATGAGTTATTCCATCTATTCCTATGTCACGAACACTGATTTGCTCATGAAGTCCACTTTCCATTCCTAAAACCATGCAAGGAGCTAAAGTTGGCTCAACAAAGAAAATATATGCATTTTCTTTAAAGATTCTTTTTAAACCATAGGCAACTCCCCCAGGAGCTCCTCCTACACCACATGGAATATATACTAATAGAGGATGTTCATTATCAATAATTATATTTTTTTCATCTAATTGTTTTTTCAATCTTGAAGCTGCTACAGTGTATCCTAAGAATAGATTTAATGATTTTTCATCATCTACAAAGTAGCTTTTAGGATCTGCATCTGAATTTTTTCTTCCTTCTTCAACAGCTTTTCCATAATCATCTGTATATTCAACAACTTTTACACCTTTTGATCTCAGCATATCTTTTTTCCATTGCTTTGCATCTGCTGACATATGAACGATAACTTCAAATCCTAGAGCTGCACTTGTTATACCTATACTTAAACCAAGGTTTCCAGTTGACCCCACTTGGATTTTATATCCTGAGAAGAATTTTTTAAACTTTTCATCTGCTAAAATTGAGTAATCATCATTAACAGACAACATTCCAGCTTTCATGGCTAACTCTTCAGCGTATTTTAAAACTTCATAAACTCCTCCTCTAGCTTTTATTGAACCAGCTACAGGAAGATGACTGTCCATTTTTAAATATAGTTTTCCAGGAATTGAAGTATTATATTTTTTTTCTAAATCTTTCTGCATTGAGAATATTGGTTCTAGTGGAGATTCTATTATTCCATTTGTATCTTCTGTTTCAGGAAAAGATTTTTTTATAAATGGAGCAAATCTCTTTAAACGCTCTTCAGCATCTTTTAAATCATCATCAGAAAGAGGAAGATTTTTTTCATATTCATTGTATGGAATTTCTTTTTTATTAATCCATCCTATTTCTTCTCTATCTGCTAATTTTTTAATAACAACATCATTTTTTATTAATTCTTCTGTGTTCATTTTATTCTCCTTTGATCATTAAATATATTTTAATTTTGTTATGTATTTTATAAGAAAATCATTTTTAATATTATAACACAAATTAGTGCTGTAACAGATTGAAAAACACTTATTATTGGAAATACCTTATAAGCAGTTTCAGGTTTCATTCCTGATGTAGAAGTAACTACCCAGAAGAAATCGTCATTTCCGTGGAATACCATAAATCCTCCAGCTGCACATGCCAACATTGCTATAACCAGACCTATTGGAGAATTAAATCCAAGAACATCTACCAATGGTAATAACATTGAAGCTGCCGTAATCATTCCTACAGTACCTGAACCAATTGCAGTTCTAAAGATAGCACCAATTATATATGGAACTATTATTCCTATTGAGATTCCAGAGAATAGACTTACCACTATCTCTTGAAGATTAGACAGTTTCAGAATAGTAGCAAAAGCTCCACCTGCTCCAACGATTAAAACAATTTGTCCAGCAGTTTTTAATGCTTCTCCAAATATTCCCTCAAATGTCCAAACTTCTTTATCTTCAGGATGAACAGACTTATATGTGAAGAATGCAATTATCAATCCTATGAAAAGAGCAACTATTGTCTGACCTAAAGAATCAATAATATTATACACCATCCCTCTTCCTAAAGGAGAAGATTCCAAAGTTGCAACAGTTCTCAATAGCATTAAAAATATTGGTAGTAAAATAGGTAAGAAACTCATAAGAGGAGTAGGAAGTTTTCTTCCCCCATTCTCTTCTATTATTTTACTTGCTTCTTCTATTTCAGGTAAGAAATGATATTTCTTTCCAAAAATTCTACCTGCTAAGATAGCAACAAGTGTAACTGGAATAGAAACCAACATTCCAAGTAAAATTACTAATCCTAGATTAGCTCCTAAAATACCTGCTACTGCTAGTGGACCTGGTGTAGGTGGAACTAACATGTGTGTAGCATGTAATCCCATTGCAAGAGCTACTGCCATTGTCGTCATACTTGTTCCTGTGTCTTTACTCATTCTTTTAGCAAGTGGTGATAATAGAACAAATGCTGAATCACAGAATACAGGAATAGATACAAAATATCCTGTAACAGCTAATCCGATATCTGCATTTTTCTTTCCAGTGATTTTTAAAATTGTCTCAGCCATTGTTTCAGCTGCTCCACTATGCTCTAAAAGAGCTCCCATAACAGTTCCTATTGCAATAACTACTCCAATTCCTGCAATAGTTTCTCCCAATCCCCCAGAGTATGCTCCAATGATATCTGGAATTGAATGCCCTGAAACAATTCCGAAAAAGAAAGCACTGATGCTTAAAGCGAAAAATGGATGTAACTTCACCTTAACTGTTAGTATTATCAATAGTATTATTGATAATGCTATTGTTACAATAACAAATGTTGAACCCATAAAAATACCTCCTACTTTTTTATTATATGCTGCTTTATATAAACTTTTTTAAATAAAAAATTAAAATTACATGAGAATATTTGCTAAAAGTAATATATTTTTATTATTAAAAATTAATAAAATTAAATTTAAAAGAAATAAAAGTTAATAGATTTTAAATTTTTTCTTTAAATTTATTAAATTGTAATTAATTTAATTTGGTATTAAAATTTAGAATTAAGATTAAATGTCTGTTAAAAGACTAATGTGTTTTAATTTATGATTGAATTATACTTTATCATATTTGAAATGTCAATAAAAAATTTAATGTAATTAAATTTAATTGTATTTAATTTAATGAGAGTGAAATAAAAGAAGGTAGAGAAAAACTACTAAATAGTATATAATTGTAATATATTAAAATGTGAAAGGATAAAAAATGGACAAAGAGATAAACGTTGGAGCTATAATAAAAAGAATTAGAATTGAAAAAGGATTGCTGTTAAAAGATGTTGCTGAGAAATGTGAAATCTCTTCATCTATGCTTAGCCAAATAGAAAAAGGAAATGCCAATCCTTCTTTAAATACAATAAAATCAATAGCACAGGCTTTAGAAATTCCTCTATTTAAATTTTTCATTGAACCTGAAAAAGAAGATATTACAATTAATATTTTAAAAAGAGGAGAAAGAAAAATAATTAATACAAAAAAAATAAGATATGAACTTTTATCACCAGAAGGATCTACTAACATTGAATGTATGAAGATGTTTTTTACTGAAAAAGGTGCTGAAACTTCAATAGAGCCAATGGCACACAAAGGAGAAGAGATAGCAGTTCTTTTAAGTGGGAAGGTAAAAATTACTATTGGGAATCAGTCTTGTGAAATGGAACCAGGAGATTCAGTTTATATTCCAGCATTAAAACCTCATAAGTGGACTAACTTAGATGATGGAGAAAGTGTTGTGCTTTTTTCTGTAACACCGCCTGAGTTTTAGGATTATTGTGAAATAGGGAAATATAAAAAATTAAAATATAAATTAAAAAAGCAGAAAAAAATATAGTCTACAGTTATTTAAATTGAATTTTAATAAATAATATTACAGCTATGGAGGTTATTATATAATGGTATTTAGTAAAACTATTCAAATGTATATATTTGATGGGAATCCAAATGGAAGAATTATGTGCGAGCTTTCTAATTGGAATGGAAGAGTTTATAAAATATCAAGAAATGAAATTTCTGATTTTTCTAATAGAGAGGATTCTGAAAATACTGGAGTTTATTTTCTTTTAGGTAAGGATGAAAATAATAGTGATACTATTTATATTGGTGAGGCAGAAAAAATATTAACAAGAATAAAACAACATTTAAAAGATACAGAATATTGGAATGATTGCATTGCTGTTATAAGCAAGGATAATTTATTAAATAAGGCACATGTTAAATATCTTGAAAATAAATTCTATTCATTAGCAAAAACTGCTGGAAGATCAACTGTTGTTAATAGTACAGTACCAACTTGTTCTTCAATTTCGGAGTATGATGAAGCAATGTTACAAGAATTTATCAGCAATACAAAGTTACTTATCAATACTCTTGGATATAAAGTATTTGATTTGATTGAGGATACGTCTGTAAAACTTAATCAAAATCAATCATATTTTTATATAAAAGCTGCTAGAGGTGCTGAAGCTACAGGGATTATAGTTTCTGATGGCTTTGCAGTATTAAAAGGCTCAATAATTGCTTCATCGATTACAAAAAGTATGTCTACTTCTTTATGTAATTTGCGTAATTTATTGTTGAATAAAGGAATTATAAATGCAGATTTTTGTTTTGAACAAAATTATACTTTTACAAGTCCTTCATTAGCAGCAGCAGTTGTCATGGGAAGAAATGCTAATGGTCGTACTGAATGGAAGACAACTGATAAAAAAACTTTAAAAGAAATAGAAGAGGCAGTCATTTAATTGTAAATATAATCAATCTATATAATAAAAACAATCCCTAAAAATCTTACACTAGGAGAACTTTTAGGGATTGTTTAATTTTTTGACTTAATTAAAAAATATAGTTTATAGCTTTTTTACTCTGAAATATCCTATTTAAAGTATTTTATAATTGATTTTTTATAAGTATTCTTTTTAACATTTTAATATATGGGGTTATGAGAATACATTACAAAATATTAATACCTAGTGAAACTAAATAGCTATATATTCCATCATAATATTTAGGTAGTCTAGTTATATCTTTTAAATTACCTTCAGGTACAAAAATAACGAATCCTTGTCTTGCTCTTGTCATTAAAACTCTATATGCATTTTTAAGGTATAGTACATTTTCAAGTTTATTAATGTTTTGCCACTTGCTACCTATAAAATTATAATATTCAAATTTACCATTGTTAAATCTCAAATTTGCATCCCAGCAGAGGATAGACCAATCTAACTCAAGGCCTTGAATATCAAATTCTGTTGCTGTTTCTTCAAGAAAATATGATGAACGAACATCATCTTTTCCATTTAAAAACCATGTAGGAGCATCTACTTTATTTTGTACCCATATGCCATATGAACGAAGCCTTTTGGCTCCTGAGCTTGCAATCATTCCATATCTTTCTGAACCTTTGGCTTGATTAATTATCCAAGTTTTTGCTTTATTTAAATCACGAGTTATATAAATAGGATAATCATTCTTGAATTGAGCCAGTAACTGTTTAGCATTTTCTATATTTACATCAAGTACATCTTTAACAAAGCCTGCAACATTTTCACTTCTAAAAGATCTTAATGATACAGATAAATGAAGATCTTTTACTATTTTACAATTCAAGCCTTGAATTAAGGTATTTACTGATTTTCCTCTTGTATATTCATGATCAGAGATTTTATCAGAGACATAAACGTCCCAGTTTGAAAATTTATTTCTCAAGGAATCAAACCATTCAATAAGACCTGCTTCACCTGTATTTATTTCTTGACCACCACCAATTAAACAAATAATTGCGCTCCAATCTGAATGTCTATTCATAATATTTATTAGAAATTCAGGTTCGGACATATCAAAATCAAAAACCCCTTTTTTTCTTTTCATAAAATTTGTAAGGTTAGTTTCATCCCATGCACGCTGAGCTTCATCAAAAATAGCAACTTTCTCTATTGGAGCCAGAGTAGTAGAAATAGCATCATCTCTAAAGTGGTGAATGATTTGAATAAATTCTTTAGCTTTTCGCATTGCTTCAGCTTTCTTTGTACTATTTCTAGTTGAATCATCTCTGGCAAGTGATTCTTGTAAAACTTCAACTAATGGACCATTACCTGATAGAAATATGGCATGTTCATCTTCTGCTACCCGTTGTCTGTCAATTGCTATATTAAGACCAGCAAGTGTCTTTCCAGCACCAGGAACACCAGTAATAAAACATATGGATTTTTTATTATTTTGTTTAGTAAAATCAATAATATCACTAATTGCTTTTGTTGTCCTTGTTAAGTTAATAGCACTAGCATCATTTCTTGAAATCTCTTCAACATTATGACCGTGATACAAAACTTGGGCTGCTTCAATGATGGTTGGTGTGGGCATATAGATAGAATTTATCCAATCATAAGGTGAAAATTCACTTTGAGTGAAATTTTCAATAACATTATTGATACAGTTAGCAATATTATTCTTATTACAATATAAAGGATTTAAAATATTATCCTTCATTAAAGAGATTGAAAAATCTTTATTAGATGCTTCAGTACATATTAAAATAGGAACCAAAAGTTTATTATGGCTTTCCTTATGGAAACTATTCAAATCAAGGGCATAGTCTATAACTTGTTCAATATCATGATTAAGATAGATGTTACTACCAACTTTAAATTCAAATAAAAATACTATTCCTTTATAAATAAAGACGCCATCAATTCTGTTTCCAATTCTAGGAATTGTATATTCTAATATTATATATCCAGCTTTAAAAGTTATAAGTTGTTCTTTTAAAATGTCAATCTCTGTTTTCCAAGTATTTTTTTGTAAATCTTCTGCTGAAAATTGGTCATTGCTACAAAGTTCACCAAAAATTTCTAGCTTACTCTTTGCAAGAAAGTCAGTTAATGTATCTGAATAATATGCTCGTTGTATACGCATAGTAGTAATCTCCTTATTTTTAATTTATATATTCTAATTATATATCATATAGTAAATGTTTACAAGTTATGGTTGTTTAAGTTAGATATAAAATAAAAATGACTGATAAACTTATTTGTTTATCAATCATTAGTATATATCCATATTTTATTAATTTTTTATTGTCACGAAGGTTTTTAGTACTTGAAAACTATCTTAAAAATTAATTTTAGAAGATTTCAACTACTACTCCCACTCGCTCCATAATTAAAGACTGTTTACATCTTATACTGATTTTTTGAGGCTTTTTATTTCCTCTTTTCTCTTTAATTTCCTGCCTTTTTCACACTTTTTAGATTTTTTATTGTCAAAATATTGTCACTGATACAAAATCCACCAAATATTTTTGGGGCTGCTAATTCTTTTGTTCTAAGCTTCAAAGTTCTTCATTTCTATCAATTATAATTATTAATAAAAATATTAAGAATAAATTACCTTTTGAACTTCTATAAATTTATTATATAAATTATCATCTGCACACCAACCCATAAATACATACAGCAATTACATATAGAAAATGCAAAACATTTTTGACTGGTATAAAAGAAATTAAAGAAAGATTATCAGCAATTGAAAAAAAGTAAGGACAACCCTGCTTACAGATATTTATCCGCCTCTAAACATTCTAAGGTATATTCAAATTGCTGTCTATACCTTGCACAGTTTTTTATAATTTGATAAGATAACTCTTTTATCTCAGCATCGTTAGAACTTTCATAAATATTTATACTAAATGTTCCAAAAAAGTCATAATTACTCCAACCATTATATCCAGTAGCACTTTCATGATTATTTAAAACATTTATCATTACTTTTTTTTGTATATCTTTTTCTAACTTGATAATAGCTAGTGATATATTTTTCAAATAATCATCACCATATTTAATAATAAATTTACATAGTATATTTCTATTTATTAATTCTTCTATATAACCCACAACACCATCATCAACAATACCTTTTTTAAATTTTTCTCTTTCATTTCCAAATTCTGTGCCTTTCTTTTTAATTTCTTCTTTTTCTTTGACTACTTTTACTGGGTTTCTAGCTCTAAAAGAAATATCCACTTTTGGCATACCTATATTAGTTTTTAGTTTGTTTTCACTAAATAAATCAGATGTTTTTTGTAGTTCTTCCCTGCCGTTTTGTAGAATATTCTTTTCTGTATTTAACCCAATTTCTGCAAAAATAGTTTCAAAATTACATTTTTCTCCTTCAATAAAAGTAATCATTTTACATTTTTGTAAATTAGTAATTATTTCTCCTATTTCATTTTCTATACTTTTATATTTTTTTAATTTTTTACTTTCTTCTGATATATGTGCACTCATACCATTTTCTACCATATTTTTAATTTCTTGCTCTAATTGATTTATTTTCTCCACCCATTTTTTAATATAACTTATTTTTAAAGTAGAGTCAAAAAAGTTATCAATTAAGATAAGAGGTAATATTTTTTTTTGGTATTCTTTTTCTTTTAAAACTTGAAGTAATTCATACATACAGTTTTCTGACAATAAATAATCATGGCTGATTAATAATAATGCAAAATCATGTTCTCTTATTTGTTTCATGAATTCTTCAAGTGATTGTTTGTATTTCAAATCTCTTTCATCTCTTGTTGGGATAATTCCTTTTTCTTTAAATGCAATATCTACACTATTAGCTTCTTCTTTATTTTTTTGACAATATGATAAAAAAATTTTTTTATTCATTTTTTTTAAACACCTCATTAAAAATATAAAACTTCTATTTTTTTATAAATTCTTTTATAAATTTTAAAACTTTTTCTTTTTGTTCTTCATTCAATCCTTCAAATTCTTTATGCAATTCATATTCAAGGGGAGAAATTTTTCTTTTATGATTAATAATTTCTTTTTTTAATTCTTTTATTTGTCTTAGAACTCTTTCAGGTAATAATTTTTCATCTAACAATTCATAAAATTTTTTAATTTCTTCTTCTGAAAAATTTAATTCTGTGCATAATTTTCTCAATACTTCTTCTGATGGAGGATTTGTTATTTTATCATTCTCAATCATTGAAATATAAGAACCTGATACACCTACTTTTTTACCTAATTCTCTAGTTGAATAACCTAAAGTATTTCTTTTGTCTCGTATAAAGTTATAATATTTCATAGTCCCTCCTATATTGATTATATTAAATTTTAATTAGTTTGTTAAGCAGTTATTAAACAATTTTTTAGTTTTTGCTAAATAATCACTTGACGCAAATGCGAAAAAATGATATAAATGTGTTAAGTTAAATATTTATTTATCAAAAAAATAGGAGAATGCATGGAAGAAAATAGAGAGTTATATTTTATGATTGAAAAAATTATGTCTAGTAAGGGAATTAGCCAAGCTCATATTGCCAGAAAATTAGAAGTAAATAGAGCTGATATTAATTTGACTTTAAAGAATTTAAAACAGGGGAAAAGTATTACAACGAAGAAACTTTTTTCCTTACTTAGAGTTTTAGAAATTTCGTTTATTTTAAATAGTAAATAAATATTTATCAATCAAAATGGGAGGGAGTTTATGAATAAGGTCGAAATAAGAAAAAAACTTTTAGATCTCAATAAAACTATGGGGTGGTTAGCTAATGAACTAAAAGTTTCAAGAAGAACTCTTTATAGAAAATTAGAAAATAATGATTTAAAAACTTTGAAAGAAATTGAAAAAATTTTATCTCACTATATGTAAAATAGCATTTTTTTCTTAATTTGTATTTATTAATATGGGGGTAAAAAATATATAGGCGAAGTTGAGACTAACAACTGCAATAGTCAAAAAAGATTAAGAAAGGAAATATAAAGTGAATGATGTGAGAAATAAAAATAATTGGAAATATAAGAATGAAGCTTATTTTATATCTGAAAAAGAAAATAAAAGAACTCAGTTAGAGAATGAGTTTTTTAAGACAGAGAAAGCAAAAGAAATATTTGAAGATGATAATATATACTTTAAAAATCTCCATAAACTAATTTTTCATGACATTTTAAATAATGTTAATCCAGAAATTATAAAATTAAAATATGGAGCTATAGGAATTTTTATTTTAATGGAGATTATGGCAAATAAAAACATCCCTATATCAAAAGATTTACAGAAATACTTTTATTTAAAAGAAAATAATACCCAAGAAAAAAAATGGGGGAAAATATTTGATATATTCTTTTTATTATTATCAGTTATAAATATTTTCTTATTTATAAATAATTTCTTTTAGGTAATAAATAATCAAAAAAATTCAAATGGAGGATTAATGGAAAGAAGGATAGGGGAAATTATAGAGATAAATGGGAAAAAATATAAATGTGTAACAGAAGGCAGTTGTGGAGAATGTGCATTTGAAATGCTATGTATCATTTTTGTGTAGAGCATGCAGAGATAATAGGAGCTTGCTCTAAAAAAATCAGAACTGATAGGACAACAGTTAATTTTGTAGAAATAGGAGGTAAAAATGAAAAATTGTAGCATACCATCGCAAGAATTAGAAAGAAGCATGGACTTACAAGTTCACGTGATGACAATAGGAGAAGCTCTTAGAAATGTAGAGGTTATAGATGAGCTTGATGATGGAAGAAGAGAAAAATTACATAATATTATTAACTGGAATAAAGAAATGCAAAAGAGTTTTATAAAGGATCTTGAAATAATAATAAAAAATTGTGATGATTCTATATGTGATATGGAAATTACTTTAAAAAATATGACTAAGAATCTTTTAGAAAAACAAAAAAAATTCATAGATCAATTCAATAAAAGCATAGATGATGTGCTAAAACAAGAACTTGAATACGAAAAAATAGATGATAATACAAGATGTTACTTAATAAACTACACAGAAGATTGCAGAGAAGAATTGAAAAATAAAAATTCTGAAATAGAAGCAAGAATTATTCTTGAAAGAATGGCTAAAAATGGTTAAATGTCCTGAATGTTCCAATAAAATGAGAGCATATTGCAGTAAGCTAAAAAAAGGAAGAAGAATTAGATATTATAAATGCAGCATCTGTGGAAGTAGTGTTCAAACTCTTACAACAAAAGTTGAAATAGAAAAGATAGTGAATCAAAATGTTGATAAATAAAAAAGAGGTTACTGGAATAACCTCAGAATTGAAGCTTTTGAAATGTCCGTTTCATATCTTCAATTTATTTTATCATATTTTTCACTGAAATTCAATAATGGAGGGAAAATATGACTATAAGTTATAAAGAGTTAGATAAATTAATAAAAAAATATGGAAATAAAGCATACATAGTTGAGGTTTTAGAGAAAGAGAAAGGGGCAAATAATGGCTAAAAAATATGTTTGGTTAAAGCTAAAAGATGATTTTTTTCAACAGAAACCTATAAAAAAATTAAGAAAAATGACATCTGGAGGAGCTGTATACACTTTAATTTATTTAAAAATGCAGCTTTTATCACTTAAAGATGAGGGAAGACTTTATTTTGAAGGTGTAGAGGAAAATTTTATTGATGAAATAGCACTAGAGATAGATGAAACTCCAGAAGATGTTCAAATGACAGTTATGTATCTTCAAAAAAATCAATTATTAGAATTTGGAGAAATACCAGATGAATATATACTTCCTGAAGTAATTGGAAGTATTGGAAAAGAAAGTGCATCAGCTGAAAGAGTAAGAAAACATAGAGAAAAACAAAAGGTGTTACAAAGTAACAGTGGTGAAACAAGTTGTAACAATAAAACTATAATAGGTAACAAAAATGAAACAGAAGAGATTTTTATTAATAATGAAAACCTAGAAAAAATAAAGGTTTCAAGTGGGTTGTTACAATGTAACACTAAAGTAACAAACAGTAACACAGAGAGAGAGAAAGAGAGAGAGAAAGAGAAAGAGGAAGAGAGAGAGAAAGAGAAATTTTTTATTTCTCTCTCTCAAATAGAACATACAGATAAATTAAAAAAGTTAATGGAAATTATAATGGAATCTACTAATACAAATAAGCATCAATTAAGTTTGGTATTTAAACCAAGCCTTTATCAAAAAAATATAGATGAAATTCTTTGGCAAATACATTCATCTGAGTACTTACAAGGCAAGGTTAAAAGAAAGCCCAATTTGAATACTTTTACGACCTCAGAACAGATAAATAGAATAATAGCAGGAGCATATAAAACTACTAAAAAAACTAAAACATCAGCAGGGATAAATGACTTACAACATGAAAATGAAAATGATGAGATACTAGATTTATTAGATTAAAGCAGGAGGTAACATGGCAGATAAACCAGTATGCAAATACTGTGGTAAAGAATACAAAGAAAATCCATTTATTCCAAAAGAGCTGCCTGAATATTTTAAAGATAATATTAGATATATTCCTGACTGTGAATGTTTAGAAAAATTGAAAGAAAAAGAACTGAAAGAAGCAGAACTTAAAATACAAGCAGAGTGTAATAGAAATAGAATAAAAAAATATAAAGATATTTCTATTATGGATTTGAAGTTTTTAAATAGTACATTTGAAAAGGCAGATATGTCTATTCCTGTAATGAAAATGGCAAAAAAATATACTGAAAAATTTATAGAAAAAGGAACTACTTTAGGCTTATTTCTTCATGGAAGAGTAGGAACAGGAAAAACTTTTGCAAGTGCTTGCATAGCAAATGAACTTATGGCAAGAGGAAAAACAGTTTTAGTTATGAACTTTGGATTATATCTTAATAAAATTAGAAGAGATTGGGCTGAAGCAGAAAGAGATGTACTTGATTATGTCCAAAATTGTGACTTGTTAATAATAGATGATATAGGAGTTGAGGCTGTAACTGATTGGATGCAAGATAAACTGTTTACTCTCATAGACACAAGGTATAGGGCAGAAAAACCTATGATAGTGACAACTAATTTAGAACTTGACAATAGTTCTCTTACAGAAAGTCAAATAGAAAATAAATTATCTGTAGAGAGTAGATTTAATCCTAGAATATCAGATCGTATTTCAGAAATGTGCTATTCATTTGCAGTTGTAGGAGATAGTAGGAGAGCAGCAGAAACCAAAAATAAATTTAAAGAATTTTTAACATAAGGTGGGTGAAATAGTGAAAGAAAATAAATTAGAAAAATTAAAAAAGTTAAGAGCATTATCAGAGGATAGTTCAACAACACAGGCAGAAAGAGAATTGGCATATCAAAGATATATAGATTTTAAAGCTAAATATTCGCTTGATGATATTGAAAGTGAAGAAAGAACTGAGAAGTTATTTATCAGGGTTAAAAATGAATATGAGGAAGAACTGTTAAATTATATAGCTTATAGCTTTGGAATAGATACATATAAAGAAAAAGGCTGCTCAAAGTTAAAAGTGGTATTTGTTATAAAAAGAAGTATTTATATTGCAATTGAAGATGACTATAATTTTCACAAAAATAATATTTTTTCAATATTAAGGGGAACTTTAGTAAAATATCTCCACACTCAAGTAAAACCTCCTATTCCAGTTACAGATGGAAATTATGTAAAAAATGATAAAAATTTTTTAAAAGCTTATTGGGGCAACGCTTGGTTAAATGATGAAGCATATAGAAAAAAATTAAAATTAGAAAATAAATCTTAAAATATGGGAGGAAAGATGACAAAGCCAAAAATAACACTTATAGATAAAACTATTGCAATTGTGGGAAAGGTGATTTTAGTAAAAGCCAATAAAGGTGGAGTAGGCAAGAGCTGGATAACATTACAATTAGCACATGCTCTGGCTAAATTATTTGGTAAAAGAGTTATTATTATTACATCAGACAATCAAAATAATATTCCACATTTTGCAGGAATAAAAAAATCTTTTAGCAAAGGGCTAGAACAATGGATAAAAACAGGTGAAGGAGATGTAGAAAAACTTAGAGAAAATCTTTATTATATACCTCTTACTGCAATAAATATTAATTCTGATGAAGCAGAAAACTTTAAAATTTTTATTGAAAGTCTTAGAGAAAGATTTGATTATATTTTTATTGATGCAACTCCTGTTTTGAATCTTGATGATGTATTTTTACAAGTTGCTGATCAGATTGTAATACCTACGTTTTTAGATGATGTTACAACTAGGAGTATAGCAAATATGTTGAAGAATACTGAACTTGAAAAAGTTAAGGCAATAGTACCTAATAGAGCAACAAGATGTAAATTAGAAAAGGAATATTATAGCAAATTGGTTCAAGCTTTTGAAAATGAAAGCATCTATATATCATGTCCTATTAGTCAATCAGCTGTAATATCAAGATTGATTGAAGAAGGAAAAACATTATTTGATATTTCTAAAAATACATCACAAACTTTTAGAGACATATTTATTAAAATAGTGGAGGTATTGAAATGAATACAGAATTAGACGCTTTTGCTGGAATAAAAGAAGCTATGGAAGAAAAAAAACGAGAAAATGAATATAAAAGCTCATTTGACTTTGAAAAATATGGAATTGCTAAAGCAGATCAAGAGTATGTTAGTAAGAGAGAACAAATTATATTTAGTAATGCCAAAAATTATTCAGAATCATTATATAACATCTGTAAGTCTTTATATGAAATAAAAACTGTATTTAGGACTAAAGATACAGATGAAGAGTCAGGAACATTTGCAGAGTGGTATAAATGTGCTGGACTTAATAAAGATAAAGTATCTGAATTTCTTAAAAGGTATGAGCTTTATATGCTAGCTCCTGATAAGGCTCTTTACATATCAGGGCTATCTATCCCAGCTATAAAGTATTTGACTAGGAAGCAACTCGATACAGAATTAAGAGAAAAGGTATTAGAACTTGAATTGAAAAAAGTTGAAGATATGGAAGAAATTATATCAGAGGAAGCAAAGCCAACAGATACAAAATCGCAACTTCCGAAAAAAGTAAATAATCATATAGTTAAGACATATAAATTTTATAAAAAAAGAATATCTACAGCTACATCATTAACAGAATTAGTAAAAGAAAAACAAAATATAAATGAACTTATAAAATCTCTAAAAGAATTACAAGACGAGATTGAGCAAAGAGAGAAAGCTAAAGAAAATGAAAATAATTTACAAATTTTTGATGAAGAATTAGAAGTTGAGTACAATCTTTCTAAAAAAAATGAAACGGATCAATTAGAAAAAGAAAAAAAAATCTACATTGATGATAGAGGCTGGATATTTTATGTTAGATCAGGGATAGGTGGGGAAGTTTTTAAAGCTTTTTATGCTAAAAACTATAAAGACTATAAAAGTGATTATAGATGTCATGCTGTAAAATCTCTTGATTGGACAGATTCGATTGAAAATGCTCAAATAGCACTTGATGCTTATGCAAAAAGTAAAAAGATGAAAGTTTTAAAAGATGAGGAGAATTAAATGAAAAAACGTATAGAAAATATTGCAGGATATCAATCATCCGATTTTATACTAAGTTATAATACTAAAAAACAAAAATTTAAATTCACTTATTTATATATTTTCGAGATAAAGGGGAAAAAAGTTACAATAATGAGTGGGGAGACATTAAAATCAAGTTATTTTGCTCCTTATGAAATGGTTTATGAAGGACAGAAATATGTTAATCTTACACTGAAAGAAGTAAAAGCATTATTAAACATAGTGAGGGAGGCAGCCTAAATGAAAAAAATATTTATTCAAATAGATGTTTATGCTGGTATCTTTTCTAAAAGACCAGTTGATACTATGTATGAACTCATAGAGGTGGCAAATGAGTTATAAAATAGTGAATACATGTGATAGCTGCTGTTATTGTAATATAATTGGATTAGGATGTGATGATACATTAATATACTTAAATAAATTATCAGAAAAATATAAAAAAGAAGTTTCTGTTTTCGGAAGTTGCGAAAAATATAAAAAGAATAACTGGAGAAAAAATGGATAAAATATTATATTTTTTTGAGAAAAACAATATAAAATATAAATTTTATGAGAAAGTAGAAAAGTTGGGATTAAGGAAAAATAATACAGTATCCAGTTATGGAATAATCTTAAGTCTATATAGCATAAAAAATAAAGAAAATAATTTTACTCTTGGAGTAAAAAGAACAGGTAGACCACAATATATTTTATTTTCTGATAAAGAATTAGGAAATATTTTGATAAATGAAGCTAGTCAAGAAAGCTTCATAAGAGTATTTAAAGAAAAATATCTAAAAGGTACAATTGAAAATAAAGATCAAGATTTAATTAAGGACAAAATATTAGGAAATATATTAAAAACTCTTAGAATAAATTCAGGATTAAAAAGAAGTGAATTTTATGAGAGGATAGATAAATCTGAAATAGCAGGTAGAAAGTATGAAGCAGGAACATTAAAAATACATCATGAAGTTATGTTTTTAGCTCTTTATATGCTTAATATAAAACTTGAAGAATACATAGGTATGTTTAATCATACTGACTATAAATTTAAGGATTTTTCTATTAATAAAATTTTAGATAAATACTTGAAAAATTTAGAAAAAATAGATCTGAATGATTATGTTTCAGCTGATGAGATTGCTGAAATGTATAATTTAAAATTAGGTACAGCATATAGATTTATAAAAATTGCAAATTCAGAGATGCAGGAAGAAGAGGCAATAGTTTTAAAAGGCAAAGTTTATAAGAAAAAATTTAATGAAATATACAAAAGAATTAGGGAGGAATAAATATGGACTTTCTTAAAGCTGAAGAAGTAGCTGAAACATTACAAGTAGGAAAGAAAATTGCATATAAAGTTATTAGAAAATTAAATTCAGAATTAGAAGAAAAAGGATATGAAACTATAAGAGGAAGAATAAATAAAAAATATTTTTTAGAAAGATATAGATTGGATGAAGGAGGAAGAATGGATGCCAGCATTCAAAGATGATAAAACAAAAACTTGGAAGGCTGTATTTTATTATACAAATTATAAAGGTGAAAGATCCCAAACCACTAAAAGAGGTTTTAAAACAAAAAAAGATGCACAAGAGTATGAAAGAGAATTTCTTTTAAAATCAACCTTTAATTTAGGAATGACCTTTCAGAGTCTTTATGATTTATATATTGAGGATATGCAACCTAGATTAAGAGAACATACTCTTTTAACTAAAAAGAAAATTATAGAAAAAAAGATACTTCCTTTTTTTAAAGATATGACTCTTGAAAGTATAACTGCTGTTCGTGTGAGAGCATGGCAGAATACTTTATTAAATGGAGTTACTAGACATAATAATCCATATTCACAGACTTATATAAGAACAATATGTAATCAGCTGACAGCTATATTTAATTATGCAGTTAGATTTCATAGTATGAGAGAAAATCCCTGTCATCGAGCTGGGACAATTGGTAAAAAAAGAGCTGAGGAAAAAAATATTTGGACACCAGAAGAATTTGAAAAATTTGTAGCTTTAATAGAACATAAAATACCAAGTTATACAGCATTTCAGATATTGTTTTGGACAGGATTGAGAATAGGAGAATTATTGGCATTGAGCATAAAAGATATTGATTTTGAAAATAAAGCTATAGTTGTCAATAAAAGTTACCAAAGGTTAGGGAGTAGGGATGTGATAACTGCTCCCAAAACTGAAAAAGGAAAAAGAACTGTTGATATTTCAGATGAATTATTAGAAATAATAGAAAAATATTTGAAAAGACTTTATAAACCTAAAAAGACAGATAGACTTTTTCCTTATACAAAACATACTTTTGAAAATGATATGAAAGAATATGCTGTAAAAGCAGGAGTAAAAAAAATAAGACTTCATGATTTGAGGCATTCTCATGCATCCTTTCTTTTTAACAATGGAATAGATATAATTACTATTGCATTAAGATTAGGACATGAAGAAGTACAAACAACACTTGAAACTTATACACATTTATATAAAAAAGCTAATACAGAATTGAGGAATCTATTGAATAAAAAATAAGTAGTTATTAAAATTTAAATTATATTGCATTTTTTTTAATACTTTAATATAATAATAATATTAAAGTATATTCTAGGGAGAAATAATGGGATTTTTTATTATTACATTAACAATTTTTAGTTTAGCAAGTTTAATTGCTTATAAATGGACAATACCAATTAGAGATAATGCGTTTATAACAGTTTTGTCAACTATTCTTACTATCTTGAGTACAATATTGTCTTTAATAGTAGCTTGGTTTACTTTTCTTAATAGAAGAGAAGTAAATGAGATGAAAAAAGCAGTTAGATTTGAAAAAATTAAAAATAATTTAAAAGAAATAAATTTTAAAACTTTTGCTCAAAAATGTAGGGGTGCAATAGATTTTAAGACAAGAAATGAATTGGCAGAAAAAAGTGAAATTGAAATTTGTGAACAAATATACGATATTTTAATTTCAATAGAAGATCATGAATTTAAATTGAAAAAAATAAAAGGATATAATAAATTTAAAAGTAATTGTCAAAAAAGAAATTTGGAGTTAAGTGAAGAAAATAAAAATACTTTATATGGGGTATTAGAAATTCTGGAAAAATATGAAAAGGAGTAATTATATCATGGAAGAAAAAAAATCAAAAATTAAACTTTTAATAGAAAAAATTAGTACAATATCTGGTGGAATATATAAATATGATAGTTTAGAATTACAAAATATAGATTTAGGATATAAATTAAATAATATTATAAAAAGCAAAATGAGAGAAAAAGAAAAAATAAAAGTATTAAAAAGTTCGATTGAATTAGAAAAATATAAAGAATTAAAGAATTATAATGCTACTTTTCGAGCTTTAACATCAGTTATAGGAAATTTTGCTCAAAATTTAGCTGAAGAAGAATTATATGAAATAAAAGATAAATCAGTATATTCCTCAAATTTATCTTTCTATATAAAAACCAAGAATCTTGGAATATTTGTACTGACAAAAATGCAAGAAGGAAATAAATCTATTCTATTAATTGATGATTTGAAAGATATAAATAAGGAATTAAAAATTATTGAATTAAATCAAGAAGAATCACAACAATTAATTGATATTTTAAAGATGAAATTAGAATTTCAAAAAGAAAAAGATATAAGTGATTTAATTGAATTACTCTAATAATAATTAAAAAAAGCTGTAGTTTTTAATAGTCTACAGCTTTTTTATAATGATTTTTTTATTTTGAGTCATTTTCCTTTTTAGGAGGATTTTCATAATTTTTTATTGTCTTTTCAGTATTAAAATACTTTTTACTTATTTCAGGATAAACAATTTCTTTTTCCATAATTTGAAAGAAACAATTTTTATTTTCTTCTTCTTTAAACCATGGAATAACATATGAATTTATTTCACCTATTTTTGTTATTATTGGCTTTTCAAAAAGTCCAATTTCTTCTAAAAATTCTTTTTTATTTTTATCTTTCAAATCTTTTTTAACTTTATTTTCTAGTTTTTCTTTAATTTTATTTTCTAATTTTAGTCTTGCAGATGGAGTATAAAAAATACCAATTTCTTCTCCTTTTTCATGCCATGAAGCAGCTTCATCAACAGCTTGTCCAATATAAACCATATCTCTATAATAGTATTCACCATAAGCAGTAGCCCCTCTAATAAGTAATTTTTTATTTAAGCAAGTAGTTATTAGCTCAGCACATAATTTATTATGGATTTCAAGATTAGTGCAACCAATAACAAAAGTGTCAGATATAAGATTTATATCAATTGATATATCTTTTTTTTCAATATATTGGTCTTTGATATCTATTAATTTATTTTTTATTTGAATTAACTTTAGAATATTATTTTTCTTTCCATCAATATGATTTTCTCTTTGCCAAATTCCCTTCCAACCTAAAATATCCGCAAATGTAAGATAAGCCTCTGTTTTTAAAATTTTTTCTTGTGCTAATTTTATATATTCTTCAGTGATTTTTAATAATTTTATAATTTCATTAGTTTTATTATTTAAGTCATTAGCTTTAAATATAAAATTACTAAAATTATTAATAGCATCATCAAATTCTTTTTTTAAATAATATGAAAGTCCATCATTGTATAAATTAGTTGGATTATTTTCTTCATTAATTATTTCATTAACTTTTTTAATTTCAGGTTTTGAATTTTCTGTTATAGCTTTTTCAATTTTCTTTTTAATTTCTATAAATGTTTCATCAGCATTATTTAATTCTATTGCTTTATTAATATCTATTAAAGCATCTTTATAATTTTCAAGCATATATTTACTTTCTGCACGATTTTTATAAGTAATGGCAGCATATGGATTTAATTCTAATGCCTTGTCATAATCTTTAATAGCTTTTTTATAGTCTTCTAAAAAATATTTTATTTTTCCACGATTATTATAATAAGTAGCATTGTTAGGATTTAATTGTATGGCATTCTCAAAGTTTTTAAGAGCTTCTTTATAATTTTTTAAATTATAATTACATATTCCACAATAAATATAATAAATTTCTTCATTAGGATTTACTTCAATAGCTTTGTTATAATCTATAATAGCATTTTCATAGTCTTCTAAGGAATATTTTGTTTTTCCACGATTATTATAATAAGTAGCATTATTAGGATCTAATTCAATAGCTTTGTTATAATCTATAATAGCTTCCTTATATTTTTTTAAAAAGTGGTTACAATTACCACGAAGATTGTAATAAACAGCATTATTAGGATCTAATTCAATAGCTTTGTTATAATCTATAACAGCTTCCTCATATTTTTTTAAAAAGTAGTTACAATTACCACGACTATTATAAAAGTTAGCATTGTTAGGATTTAGTCTAATTTTTTCATTTAGCTCTTCTATTTCCTTTAAAGTATCTTGATTATTTTCATCCATTTTCTTTCCTCCAATTTAAATATTTTACTATTTATTATACAACATTATTAAAGGAAACTAAAGAATATAAAAATTTATAAAATAAAAATTTATAAAATAAAAATTTATAAAATAAAAATTTATAAAATAAAAATTTATAAAATAAAAATTTATAAAATAAATATTTATCATATAAAAAAAGTGTACTATTTGAAGTACACTTTTTAACCAGAAGGTATTACAAAAAATATTTTTTTATGCTAAGATATCTGTATCAAGGAATGAGGAGGCAACAGCATAAAAAATATGGTTGATTTTTAATCGTTTGTATGCTAATATTGAAATATGACAATCGTAATTGAGAAATCAAGAATGGAAGAGACAAGAAAAAAATGTAAAAAATGCGGTCAATTTCTATACGAGACTTCAAAAAATGGTTGGATACATTTTGCACCTAAAACATCAATAGTAAGTAATGGAAGTGAATTCCATGTTAGGTGTAGCCATTGTAAAGAAGAAGCTATTATAAAGATTAAATAAAATTAAATTTACGATAGAACTCATAGAGGAGTTAAGGTTTGTAGTGATGCAGATCTTAACTCCTTTTATTTTTTGTAAAAAATTTGACTAAAAATTTTCAGGAGGTGAGAAATGGTTAATACAATATTTATTTTTAGTGCAGGAGTCATTATAGGAATGGCTGCATCTATCATATTTAGAGAATTATATAATCTCAAAAATAAAAAATAATCAATTTTTTTAAGTTTAAATGGATAAAGTGATAAGCTTTGGGATAGGGGTTGGTAAGACTTAAAAAAGGGAGGTGAATATGATAATAGATTCTAGTAGGCTTGAAGTAATTGGGATAGATAGAATTATGATAAATAACTTTAAGATACTGAACTTTGAAAAACTGGAAAAAAAGGAAATAGTAAATAAGCAAGAGTATATTGAAAGATTCGAGATAAAAGAAAAGGGCTTTCATTTAGTCTATTCTAATAATTTAAAGGCTACTGGTGAAGTATATAGCTTTTCAACACTTGAATTTAATGCTAATAAAATTAAAGCAGAACATAATATTTATAATTCAAGTGTTAAAGAAGTTTATGAATGCTTGAAAACAATTGTTTTGGATCTTAAAAATAAAGGAATTGAATTAGATCTAGCAGATGCAAAAATAAGAGAACTTGAAATTAATATAACATTTGAAAAAGATTATAGAGATCTTCAAGAAGTTATGTTGCTCTTGATTAGAGCTAATCACCAAAAAGCTCTTGGCATGTATAGTGCAACAGATGCAGATATACCAGAACAAATAAAAAGAGATAGAATCATATATTTTAATGCAAAGCTTCCTGAAACTAGAAAAGAAAATACTGGAAAAGTTATTAAGATTTATGATAAAAGTTTTGAATTATTTATAAATCAAGATATTTTTCTTGAACAAAAATTAACGAGAATAGAGGTACTCTTTGGAAGAGATTACTATAGAAACATAATGGAAAAAATGAAATTAGACAACAGCCTTAAAGTATTTTTAACTAATGATTTTTTAAAGCAAGTATTTCTTGAAGCACTTGATTATGAACTAAAAGTAAAACCTTTAAAACAGATAGAGAGAATAAAAAATAAATTAATATATGATTTTAATAGTTTTAGAAGAAATGAAAAAGCAAAAAGAATAGAGAGAAGTAAACTAAAAAAAGCAGGGAAAAATATACCAGACTATCTAAAAGAGGAAAGAGGTGTATTTGAGTATTTAAAGAAAAATTCATGGATATTTGACTGGAAATTCTTATATGAAATTTGCCAAAAGCAAATAAGTAGTAGACATAGAAAAATGTATGAACAACAGTTAAAAAAGTATATGGATATAAAAAATTATGAAAAATATCAGGAATTAATAAATCTGATTTTTTTTACCAGTTAAACTAATATAGCTGGTATTCTTTAAAATCAGTTTAAGGCTAGAATTAATCAGCTCTAAAAATAATTTTTTTAGTTAAAAAATACTTAGATTATTCACTACAGTTAATTACATAGTTTTTATATCTTTTCAATATTATATCTTTTTTATCTTTTAGGAGGAGGTGAGAGAGATAGCAGCATTAACAAAAAGTAAAGAATTTGAAATCCGTATGAGATATGAATATGGTGAAGATTTAAAAAGCTTATCTTTTATCTATAAAGTATCATACAACACTTTGAAAAAAAGAAAAGAGAAAAGTGAGTTAAAAGGAGATGCTTGGATTAAAGGAAGTAGAGTTGCACATGCTTATGAGTGCTATGCAGATGAAGTAGAAAAAAGAAAAAAAGAAATTGAAGATAGAATAAATGATTCAGCTCGTAGAGAAATTAATCAGATTCAAAATTTGATTGATGATGCTTATGGTGCAGAAGAAGTGATTGTAGATGGAAAGCTTGAAGCAGCTATATCAACAAGAGTACCACGAATACAAACAATGCTTGGACTTAAAAGAAGTATTGAGAATGTACTTGGAGATAAAGAAAAAGCAGAGATAGAAAAAATTAAAATTGATGTTGAGTTAAAGAAAGCAGAACTTGAAATGAAGAGGATAGACTTAGAGTTCAAAAAGAGAGAAGCTGAAGATTATTTGAAGGAGGAATAGTGGCAATTAATAAGATATGCAATAGATGTAGAACTAAATATCCAGTAGGAATGCAATGTCCTAATGGTTGCTATGTTAAAGCTAAGAAAGAAAGTAATAAGTTCTATGATAAATATCAGAGAAAGAACAAAGATATATATCATTCTAAACAGTGGGAACTTATAAGAAAAGAATGCCTAAGCAACTATGATAATCTTTGCCTATATACATTATTCAAGTATGGTAAAGCTGTTCCAGCAACTATGATACATCATATCATAGAAATTAATACTGATCATAGCAAAGCATATGACATAGAAAATCTTATTCCTTTATCTGATGAAGCACATAGAGAAGTTCATCACAGATATAACATTGAAGATATAAAAGAAGTACAGCAAGAGCTAAAGAAATTTAAAAGACTCTATATAGAAAAATATTTGGAGGGGTAGGGGGGATATAAAAAAGTTTTGGGAAATACTTCCAAGACCGCATCCCTTAGTGAAGTTTTTACAAATTTCTAAATAGAAAATTTTCTGAATAAAAATAAAAAAGGAGGGAAGAAATGGGAGCAAAGAAACCTCTCTCAACTCAAAAAGGGCATTTGACAACTGAACAGCAAAAACAAAAAGAATTAGAAGAAGCCAAGTTGAAATTTATAGGAAAGGAACATTTAAAGAAAGCTCCAGAATGGCTTATTAATGACTATGCAATTAATGAATGGAAAAGACTTGTCAAAGAATTACAAGAAAGTCCAACATTCAATAATCTTGATTATAACAATCTAGGAGCTTACTGCAATGCATTGGCGAAGTATGCAGCTATAACTAAAGAAGTAGGTTTGAAATTTAGAATAGGAAAAGAAATCAATAACTTGACTACATTGGAATTGAAGTATTCTGATGAGGTTAAAAAATATGCTTCTTTATTAGGATTAACAGCAGAAGGAAAACTGAAACTGATGTTTGGAGATACACAAATAGATAAAAATAATGTAAAGAATGAATTTGGAGATATTTAATATGACTATTAAGAATGAATTAATTGAATATGCAATAGATTGTATAAGTGGAAATATAGTAAGTGGAGAGAAGCATAAATGGGCTTGTGAAAGATTTTTAGATGATATAGAGAGAAATGAATGGAGATATGTCTGGAATGAAGAAAAAGCTCAAAATATAATAACTTGGTTTACTTATTTGAAACATTCAAAAGGAGTATTAGCAGGGCAGCCTATCAATCTTACAGCATGGCAAAAATTCATTTTATGTCAAATTTATGGTTGGGAAGATAAAAAAGGAGTTAGAAGGTTTAAAAAAGCATTTGTTGAAGTAGCTAGAAAAAATGCAAAAACACAGATGCAGGCAGGAAGCCTTTTATATGAAATTTCTGTAGTTGCTACTAAAAATAATGAAATTGCTGAAACATTCTGTGCAGGAACTAAAAGAGAACAATCAAAACTCCTTTTCAATGAAGCTCAAAATATGCTTCGTGGAAGTATATTATCAACTAAATTCAAATTGACAAGAGATAAGATAGTTCATGTTAAAACTAATTCTTTTCTTACTCCATTAAGTAAGCAAGATGGAAAAAATGGAGATGGAACTAATCCTGCTGTCTTAGTATTAGATGAATATCACCAGCACACTACTACAGAGTTCTATGATCTTGGTTTAGGAAGCAATTCAAAAGAACCCTTACTATTTATCATAACAACAGCAGGAATGGACTTGAATGTTCCTTGTTATGTGCAGGAATATAAATATTGCTCAAATGTTTTAAATCCTCATTCTGATACAGTTAATGATGAATATTTTATAGATATTTGTGAAGCAGATGAAGAAGATGATATCTCAAGTATTGATACATGGAGAAAAGCAAATCCTATCAGAGCATATTACCAAGAAGGACTGGATAAACTTGCATCAGATTTTAAAGTGGCAAAAGATATTCCAGAAAAAATGGTGTCTTTTAAAACTAAATGTTTAAACTTATGGCTTCAAGCTAAAGTAAATGGATATATGGATATTAATAAATGGGAAGCCTGTGAAGTAAAAGAAATCCCCTATGATTTGAGAGGAGCTGATGTGTATGTAGGATTTGATATGTCAGCAAAAATTGACCTTACCTCAGTATCGTTTATATTACCTGTTATGGATAATGAAGTTCCTAAGTATGTATTGTACAGCCATTCTTTTATACCAAATGAAGAAAAATTAAGAGAAAGAATAATGGTTGATAAGGTTCCATATGATAGCTGGGTACAGCGAGGATATGTGACAATTACCAATACTCCAATAGTGGATCAGGAAGCTGTAATGAGATATGTTATAGATTTTTGTGAAGAGCAGGGATGGAACATAAAATCTTTATGCTTTGATCCTGCAAATGCTTCTAAACTGATGATGGATTTATCTAATAAAGGTTATGAATGTATAGAAGTATATCAATCATATAAATCTTTAAATGAAGCTACAGCAGGATTTAGAGAACAAGTATATAGTGAAAATGTTCTTTATTTACCTAATCCAGTACTTACATATGCGATAAAAAATGCAGTAGTCAGGCAAACAAATGGATTGATAAAAATAGATAAAGATATGACAAAACAGAGAATTGACCCTGTGGATGCAACTTTATGCTGCTATAAATTAGCACAATATCATGAATTTACATTTGATATGGATGAATACTTAGATAAAGTCAGCAGTATCTATAAAGAGGGAGGTGAGATATGAAATTAAAGAAAATCTGGAATAGTATTAAGCAATTGAAAGGAGGCTCACCACTTAATCTGACAGAGTTAGGAGAATATTTAAAGGAACTTGGTATAAAAGAAGAGGATTTGGAGATACAGCAGGATATATCAGAAACCATTTACTTTATATGTCTAAAACACCTAGCAGAATCACTTGGTAAAATGCAGTGGGAAAAAAGGATTATTACAGAGAAAAAGGGAAAAGAAAAAATCTTTGATAATAAACTTGATATGCTTTTAAACATAAGACCAAATCCCTATATGTCTGCAATAACATTTTGGCAAACTTTAGAATTAAATAGAAATCATTATGGAAATGCATATATTTATGTTGAAAGAGATAATAAAGGTGATATTAGCCATCTTTGGCAGTTACCAAGTACAGATGTAGAAATTTGGGTAGATGATAAAGGATATTTTGGGAAAGAAAATAATATCTGGTATGTTTGGACTGATCAAAAGACATCTATGAAGTATTCTTTTTCAAAAGAGGATGTTTTACATTTTAAAACACATATGTCATGGGATGGATTAGCAGGAATGCCTGTTAGAGACATAATAAGATCTCAAATGAATATTCAAAAAAGTTCTTTAAAATTTCTCAAAAAGATATATAACAGTGGAACTCTTGGTAGTAAAGTGATTGTTCACTATGCTGGAGAATTAAAAAAAGAAAAAGCTATTGCTTTAGTGCGAGATATAGAAGAATTTGCTAAATCAAAAACTTCTGGAGCATTTATACCTTTACCACTTGGAATGCAAGCACAGCTATTGGATATGAAGTTGGCAGATGCACAGTTTTTTGAAAATAATAAAAATAGTGCTTTGCAGATAGCAGCAGCTTTTGGTATAAAGCCGAATGTGGTTAATGATTATACGAAATCTTCTTATAGCAATTCAGAGACTCAACAGCTTGATTTTTATGTTAATACTTTACAGCCTTTATTTCTGTCCTATGAACAAGAATTGACATATAAATTGATGAGAGATAGTGAATTAGAAAAAGGCTACAGATTAGCAATAAATGAAAATACACTATTCAAAATGGATAATCAAACAAAAGCAACAGTATATTCTACATTTGTTCAGAACTTTATAATGACTCCAAATGAAGCTAGAGAAGAATTAAATCTTCCTTATGTTGAAGGAGGTGATAAGTTAATTGGTAATGGCAATGCTATAACTCTTGAAAAAGCAGGAGATCAATACAATAAAGGGGGTGAAACAAATAAAAATTCAATTACAAAATAAAGGAAAAAATGCTGGTTATTTTGAGTTAAAAAATAAAAGCGAGACAAAGGCAGAATTATTAATCTATGGAGACATTGAAAGTGATAAATGGGCTGATAGTGATGTTACTCCTAAAGAAATAAAGGATTTACTTGATGAAGCGAATGGAAAAGAACTGGATATCTATATAAATTCAGGTGGAGGTAGTGTTTTTGCTGGGATAGCAATATACAATATGTTGAAAAGATATTCTGGAGTAAAAACTGTTTATGTTGATGGATTAGCAGCAAGTGCAGCATCATTTATAGCAATGGCAGGAGATACTATTATAGTACCTAAAAATGCTTACTTAATGATTCACAGAGCTATGACTATTGCTTTTGGAAATATAAATGATATGCATTCTGCAATAGAATTATTAGAAAAAACAGATAATACAATTGCAGATATTTATATGGAGAAAAAAGCAGAAAATGAAGATATAGAGAAAGAAACTTTTATTAATTTGATGGATAAAGAAACTTGGTTGACAGGAACAGAGGCAGTTAAATATTTTAATATTACTGTAGGAGAAGCATCTGAAACAGTGGCTTGTATAGATGAAGAGTATTTTAATAAGCATAATGTACCTGAACAACTAAAAGATAAAATTCATAATACAAAAATTGAAAATGAACAAGATAAAAGTAAGATTGTCAATTTTGAAAAAGAAAAATTAAAACTTAAATTAAAACTTGGAGGTAACTAAATGAAACTATCAGATACAATAAAACAACAATTAAAGGCAGCACAAGGCAAAGCAACACTATTATTAAATAAAAATGATGCAACAATAGAAGAAATAAATGCAGCAAATTCAGAGATTGATGGGTTGCAAGCAAAGCTTGATTTAGCTTTGAAAAATGAAGAAATAGAAAATTCAGCTAGAACAGGAAAGCCATTACCAGTAGCAGCTACAGTAGAAAATGGGATAAATTCGCAAGCTTACGAAAATGCTTTTTATAATGTTTTAAGAAACAAAGGAAGTTTAGAAGATAGGATGATAATACAAAATGCTTTATCATCTACTACAGGTGCAGATGGAGGCTTATTAATTCCAGCAGATCAAAGAACTGCTATTATTGAGTTAAAAAGACAATATAAATCATTGAGAAACTTGGTATCAACTGAAAGTGTTACTACTTTAACTGGAACAAGAGTTATAGAACAGGATGCAGAAAATACTCCATTTGAAGAAGTAGCAGAAAGTGGAAAAATAAAAGATTTAGCTAATCCTAAATGGATTCCTATTGCTTATTCTATTAAAAAATATGGTGGAATACTTCCAATTCCTAATACATTATTACAAGATAATACTGCAAATTTACAAGCATATATAAATAAATGGTTTGCTAAAAAAGAGATAGCAACAGAAAATAGTTTAATTGTGGCTCTTTTAAATACATTAACTAAAAAAGCTATAACTGGAATAGATGGTATAAAAGATGTTTTAAACGAAGAGCTAGATCCTGCAATATCTGAAAGATCTGTAGTTGTTACTAATCAAACAGGATTTAACTGGTTAGACAAATTGAAAGATTCAGATGGAAATTACTTATTAGAAAAAGATCCTACAAATCCAACTAAGAAAATGATAGCTGGAAGAACAGTAGAAGTTTACCCAAATAAGACATTAAAAAATAATACAACTAAAGCTCCTATCATTATTGGAGATTTAAAAGAAGCAGTTGTATTATTTGACAGACAGTTAATGACATTAAAATCAACAGATGTAGGAGCTGGAGCATTTGAAAATGATTTAACAAAAGTAAGAGGAACTTTAAGATTAGATATACAAAAGTTTGATACTGATGCTGTAGTATTTTTAGAAGTAGATACTGCATCAGCACCAACAGCATAAGAGAGGGATAAAATGAGAGTATTAACTTTAGAGGAGGCAAAACAATATTTGAGAGTTGATTCTGATGAAGATGATACTCTCATCAGTTTACTGATTGATTATAGCAAGGAAGAAATAGAAGATTCTACAGGAGTTAAATTTGATGAAGAAAATGGAAATTCTAATACATATATTTTAGCACAAATGTTGATACTAGCTGATAGATACGAAAATAGAAGCTCTAATGATACTGAATTTAAACCTAATAACGCTTTGAGTTGTATTTACACTCGATTAAAGACAGAAGTGGTTTAAATGGCAAATAATAAAGTTTTAGCAAGCAGATTAAAGAACAGAATAGAAATTTTTAGAGTTGGAAAGATAAAAACGGATATAGGAAATAAAAAAACATCTTTTCCTTTAAAAAAAGTATGGGCAGATGTTATTCCACTATCTGCAAGAGTACAAAATGGACAGGCAGATACACAGTATGTTAATGCAGCTTTTAAAATTATAATGAGAAAAACAGACATAACAGAAACTGATTTTATAATGTTTAAGGAACAAAAATTCAATATAGAATACATTATTCCAAATTATGATAATAAAGGATATATTGAAGTATTTGCAAACTTGAAAAAGGAGTAAATTATGGCAAATGATTATGATGATTTAATAACTAGCATTGAAGGACTAGCAGGAGCATTAAAAGGAGCAGAGGGAAAAACATTTCTTAAACAGCAAGGAAAAAAATTACAGAAAAAAACAATTGAAGTAGCTAAAAGGAAGATAAATAAAAAAACAGGCAACTATATTAAAGGAATAAAGAATGGAAAAGTTTATGAGTATCAGGGAGCTTATGCAAATAGAGTTTATTCAGCTGCTGCACATGCACATTTAATTGAATATGGACATAAAATAGTAGATAAATCTGGAAAATCAAGGGGGTTTGTTACTGGAAAATATGTTTTTGATACTGCAAAAAAGGAGTTTGAAAAGGAATTTGAAGAGAACACAGAGAAATTTATTGAAGAAATATGTAAAAAAAATGGTTTTTAGGAGAATGATATGCTGACTTTTAGAAAAATATTAGTTAAATTACAAGAGAAAATAAGTGAAGCTATGCCAGATACTAATATTGAAACTAAAAATATTGATGAAGGGTATGAAAGAAAATGTATTTATATCTACTTTGATAATGTGAAAGCTTCTGATTATATGAAAAAATTTAGAGAAACAAATTTGACTGTAAGAATTGTATATTTTCCACTAGATGAAGATGATTATATCGAAGATTTATTAACTGTTCAAGATAAATTAATTGAACTTTTTAGTGATAATAATACTATTGAATTGGATGAGGGATTATTCACAGAGGCTCAAGAGGTACAAATGAATATAGTTGATAAAACATTACTGTTTAATTTTGATATGTATATATTTGAAGATTATCCAGAGAAAGAACATGAAATGATAGAAGAATTAAATATAAAAATAGGAGGTATTGAGTAATATGTCGACTACTAATACAATGCCAGTTTTAGATATCGTATTTAAAGGTTTAGGGGTAACTGCTATTCAAAGAGGGGAAAGAGGGATAGCAGTACTAATTTTAAAAGATAGTACTGAAGGAGAGCCTAAAAAGTATTATAAAACAATAGAAGATTTTGGAAGTGAGGAACAAGCGAAATTCACAGCTGAAAATGTTTTATATGTAAAAGATGCCCTTGAAGGAATACCTTTAAAGCTTTATGTATTTAAAATTGGAGAAGAAGAAAAAATAGAAGATAAATTAGTAATAATAGGGGGTAAAATTCCACGTAATTGCTGGATAGCAACAAATGATGATACATTTAAAACAAGTTTATTAACATGGGTAAAAGCAAAAGTTAAGAACAATAAAAAGAGATATAAAATGCTTGGATTTAAACTTACTGGAGCAGATGACATGCATGTTACAAATTTTACAAATGAAAAAGTAACTTTTAGTGATAAAAGAGGAGAAACAACAGGAGATAAGGCTATTCCATATCTTTTAGGCTTTCTTGCTGGAATATCAATAAATATGTCTGCAATAGCTTTTGAACTAGCTAAATTTAAAAGTGTGGTAGAGCCAGAGGAATTGGATACAGCAATTAAAAATGGAGAATTTGTACTTTTTAATGATGAAGGAATTGTAAAAGTTGCTAGAGCAGTAAATTCTTTATCAACATTAGGTCAAGATCTAACAGTTGAAATGACACATATTAATACTGTTGAAAAGATGGATTTGATTTATTGCGATATTTATACAGCATGGGATAAATCATATAAAGGTAAATATCCTAATATATTGGATAATCAGATGCTTTTAATATCAGCTATAAATAGTTACTATAAATCACTTGCAAGAGATTATATTTTAGATCCTAATTTTGAAAATATTAGTATGATTGATATTGAAGCTCAAAGGCTTGCAAATGCTTCAAAATATGGTGAAGATGTAGTGGCAGAGTGGAGTGATGAAAAAGTCAAAGAAATGACAGTATCAACACAGGTATTATTTCAAGCAAATATAAAGATTTCTGGAATTATGGAAGATTTTAAATTCCCTATTTATATGTAAGGAGGACTAAATGGCAACATCAAAAAGAACTGATTATTTTAATGGTAATAAAGGTGAAGTGTGGATAGGAGGAACTAAAATAGGAACTGCTTCAAAAGGAAAAGTTGAAAAAAAAATAACTTATGAAGAAGTGGATAACCCAGATGTTTCAGGAGGAAAAATAAGAGTTCCAACTGGTTTTACAAATGAAATAAGCATAACATACAAGAGTACTGGAAAAGAAGAAGAAATAGATATGTTCAATTTAAATGAGGATATAACTGTAATTATTTCCGATTCTAATATAGCAGGCTCTAAAAAAAGTAGAGTGAAATGTGATGGAGTAACTTTTGATACTCAAACATTTATAAATTTTGAAAAAGGAAAAGTAAAAGAGGTTGAATTAGCAGGGCAAGCTGAAAGTGTAGAGTATATGAAATAATAATGAGGGGTAAAATCCCCTCAATTTTAGGAGGAGAATATGACATTACAAGAGTTTATAAAAAAAGCAAAAGAAAGAGAAAATAATAAAGTAAAAGTAGTTCATCTTGAAGTTGAAGGATTTGGAAAAATAGAATTTATTAGACCTACAGAGTCAGATTTAATAAAATTTAATAATGATTTGGCATCATGTATTGATGTTGAGTATAAAGGAATAAGTGATGAAGAAAAAAGAAAAAAAGAAATTAATATTGAATCTTTTGATTTTTCTAAGTATGCAGCTGTTTCAAGTGAATTTATATATAAATGTTGTTCTTTTTTAAGAGAAAAAGAAGTAAGGGATATGTATCCTGATACAGAATTTTACGATATACCTCTTGTTGTTTTTGGACAAAATGAAGTTATAAAAATAGCTTCTGAACTAAATAATCAATTCAAGGGGATAGAAACTAGAAAAGAGGTTACTGAAGCTATAAAAAACTAATAGGAGATGATGAGAGAGCAGGAGAGTTACAATGGATCTCTTATTATCTCCAAAAAGGTTTTGAATTAAATTATTTATTAAAACTTAATGAAATGGAAAAAATGTTTTTCATTGAAAGCATGAACGAAATGAAAAGGCAGCAAGTAAACTATGATGTTGAAAAAATAAAAGCAATTGGAAAAATGTTTGGAGGGGAGTAATGGCAAAAGTAATAAACACAATATTATCAATTACTGATAATATTTCAAAGAGTATTCAGCCAGCAATAAACTCCGTTAATACTGCTAAAAAGCAAATAGTAGCTTTAAGAGATCAGATAAAAGAGCATGATAAAGCTGTTGATGCTGCAAAAGAAAATATAAAGCAAATAGCTGCACAAATGGAAGAAGCTAAAAAAATGGTTTTAGAAAATAATACCGCATATAAAGAAGCTGTTGCAGGTATACAGAATTTTAAAGAAGCTAATATAGAAATTGAAAAATCAATCAAAGATCATCAGAATGAATTGCTTGATTTAGCAAAGCAGTATGGAGCTAATTCAGAACAATATAAAATGGCTCAAAAAGAATTACAGGCTTTAAAACAACAACGAAGAAATAATATTGCAGCTATAAAAGATCAGAGTGAAAACTTAAAAAGAATGGCTGAAAATCTGGTGGAAAATAGTGATGAAATTAAAAGCTTGAAACAAGAAGAAGAAAAACAAAAAAAAGCAATAAAAGAAACTTCAGATGCAGCTAGAGAAAAGAGAAAACGAATATCTGAACTAAGCAAAGGAATGGCTGAAAACACTGAAAAAATAAAAGAAAGTAGAGCGAAAATCAAAGAATGGGGTAAAAGTTTTATAACAACAATTGATACAGTCATAAAAAGAGCAGCTCAATTTACAGTGGCAACAGCAAGTTTAGCGATAGGAGTAGGATTGAATACATCATTTAATCTTGAAGCATACAGAACTCAACTTGAAACAGCTGTAAAGGATACAGAAAGAACAACTGAGTTAATAAAAAAGGCTCAAACTTTATCAATTACAACACCTTTTACTCCAGAAGAAGCAATTAAAGCAACAGCAACATTAGAAGCCTATAAAATAGATTCTGAAAAATGGCTAAGTAAAATAGCAGATGCTGCTGGAGCTACAAATAAAGAAATGGAACAAGCTACAGCAGCTGTAAAAGATATTCTTTCTAAAAATGAATTTCAAGGAATGGAAGAATTTGGAATCTCAAAGGAAATGTTGATAGAAGCAGCTCAAATAAAATATGGAAAAAATAAAGTATTTAAAAAAAATGGTGAAGTAAAGGATCAGAAAAAACTCGAAATAGTTTTAGAAGAAGTAATGACAAGCAAGTTTGATGGTGGAGCTGATAAACTTTCAAAAACGATTAAAGGATTATGGAGTACAATTACAGGATCTATTTCAATGGGATTAGCTCAAATTTTGGGAATGGAAAATGGGTTGATAAAAACTGGATCTGTTTTAGATTTAGTGAGAGAAAAAATGAAATTAGTAGCAGATACACTTGTAAGATGGCAAAGTGATGGAACTATAAATAAAATAGCACATGATTTTACAGTTGTTTTTAATAAAATAATTGAATTAGGAACAAAGGCTTATAATTTTTTAAAAGAAAATAAAGAAGTCATAGGAAGTTTTTTAAGAGCAGCAGCAGGTATATATATGGTTGTAAAAGCCTTAATGATTTTATCTGGAGTGATATCAGCAATTAATATTATCCTTACAGCATCTCCACTAACATGGATTATTGCAGCAGTTCTTGCTGTTATTGGAGTTTTATATCTTCTTACATTTCATTTTGATTTAGTAAAAGCTTTTGTAATAAAATGTTGGACTGCTTTTAATGAATTTACTGATAATATGCCTCTCTGGGCTGAAATTCTCCTTTTACCACTGAAGCCATTGATTATACTTATAAAAACATTTGGAAAGTTAATAGAAATAGCTTCAAAAGCAGTAGGATGGATTAAAAATCTTTTTAAAGATGAGGATGTTCAAAAAACTGTTGAGGTAAAACAAGAAATAGAAGAAGAAGTAAAAGAAAAAGCTAAAAAAGATGTGGCACAAAAAATCGCAACTTCCGAAATGCCTAGTCAATCAAAAACATTTAAAAAACAATTTGAAGATAAAAGTATGAATTTTAATAAAGCAAAAGCTTTAAAAGAGGCATCAAATAAAGTTCCGACAACATCAACAAAGAAAACTCCTGCTGTTCAAGTGTATATGCAGGGAGATATATATGGAATGGATGATTTTAATGAAAAAGTAAATGGAGCAATAGTAAGTGCTTTAAAAGTAAATATGCAAAATGTTACATAGGAGGAAAAATATGGATAGAAGAGATATATTAAGAATTGAAGTAAATGAGTTGAAAAAAAGGTTAGGAATTGAAATACAATTTAAAAAATTAAATTCTATTGAAGACTGTAGAAAGGCATTTGTAGAAGTAGCAGAAAAGTATGCTGATAAAAAAAATATCAATGTTAAAAATTTAAAAGAAGAAAATCAAGAATTGAAAAATTATATAGAAGATCTTGAAGCTGATAAACAAGAAGTTACTTTTTTATTAAATGCTAAACTTTCAAAAGATTTAGAAGAAAGCTTAAGAGGAGTTATTCAGGAAGAAATAAAAAATCAAAAAAATAAAGGAAAAAAGAAATGGTGGCTTTGGTAGGAAAAAGCACTGAAATTTGGTTTTCTACACTTGATAGGAAAGATATACTCAGACTCCCATATATAGCAGATGAAAATGTAACTTATTCCAATCCTTTAAATACAGAAACATTTGAAAATAGTAATGGTAAAAATCTTACTTTGATAGGAGAAGAAGGATTAAGAACTATAAAAATAAGTAGTTTTTTTCCATATAAAAGATATTACTGGTTACCATTCAATGTAGTTTTAGCTCAAGAAGCTTTAAAATATATAAAAACACATAGAAAAGAAGTACTAAAAGTAACTATTGTTAGTTTTGAGATTACTTTTGTAATGGAATGTATAATAAAAGATTTTGATTATAAAAGAAGATTAAATAGAAATATAGCATATGAAATGACTTTAGAAGAGTATGTAAATAAATAAGGGGAAGAAATGGAACTATATTTAATTAAAGAAGAGGCTGTAAATATTACTGATATAACTGGAGGAATAGTTTTAAATACTTCTATGGACACTTTGGGAGCATCATTAAATTTTAATATAGCAAGAAATTTCAATGATCCTAATTATGCTTTAGCAGAAACATTGGAAGTAGGAGATATAGTAATATTAAATAATTCAAAAGAGTTATTTAAAGGGGTTATATTAGAAATTACTACAAATAAATTTAATCGAAGTATTAAATGTTTGGATTTTTGCTTTTATTTAAATAAAAACAAAGTGATAAAACAATTTGATGAAATATCTGCCTCAACAGCAATAAAACAAGTATTAAAGGAAATAGGGGCAGATATTGGAGAAGTCTCTAACATTTCAACTTCTATTACGAAAATATATAATTCAAATACTATTGCTGAAATAATAAATGATATTTTAAAGCAAGCAAATGATGAACTAGGAATAAAATATATCATTGAATTTGCAGAGGATAAATTTAATATAGTTCCTTTTAGAAAAGTAAATGTTCAATTCAGATATAAAAGTACCAGCTCTGAAAGTTTGACAGAATCAATATTAGAAATGAAAAATAGTATTATAGTAACTTCAAATGAGCAAGAAGAAGTTGAAATATTGGCAATTGCAAAAGATGAAGCTAATATAGAACGATATGGAAGCTTGCAAGAGGTTATAACAGTCAGTCCCGATGAAGATGAAGCTAAAGTTCGGAACATTGCGAAAACTAAATTAAAAGAGCTTAATAAAGTGTTTAGAACTGCATCTTTGCAAGGATTTGGAGATGATGAATTCAAGGCAGGAAGAGTTATAGAATTAAATAATCAAGAATTTTTTCTACAAGGAGAATATTTAATAAAAAATTGTTCTCATACTTGGGTAAAAGGAGAACATTTGGTTAATTTAGAGGTGGAATTATATGAAGAATAGCGATGAATTAGCAAAAATTATGAAAGGCTTTGTACCACCAAAACAATTTCAAGTTTGTGTTGGAAGAGTAATAAAAGCTCCTCCAGAACTAACTATATCAATTATGAATGGAAAAGTAATTTTATATCCTCACATGTTGTACATGAATGACAGACTTTTTGATGATTATACAAGAAAATATAAACTTGATGGAAATATAGAAAGTATAACAATTAATGCAACAACTTCAAACCAACCCTGTGGCTCAGGAGCAACAAATCAACATGGAACTATTTCAGGTTCTGGAGAATATAAGTCAAACGGAACTTTTATAAATACAGATACACTTGTAGTAGGAGATTTAGTAAAGGTTACTCCTACAGAAAAAGGGCAGATGTGGATTGTTGATTTTAAAGTAAGGAAGATAAAGGAGAAAAAATAATGAGTATTTTTCCTAGTAGTTTAAAAAATAATAAAACTTCTGGTTTATTAGATAATAAAAGCAAAATAGAGGGATATAAAGATATATTATTTGACTTTGAAAGTAAAAAAGTAGTAGTTAAAGATGGAAATACAGTAGTTGCAAGTAAAAAACAGCAATTACAACAATGGATTTATCTTTTAATTAATACAGAAATGGAAAAGTTTAATGTCTATAAAGATACTGAATTTGGAATAGTCTTTTTATATGCTATGCGAGGGCATGAATATTATAGTTCAGGCTTTACAATAGCACAGATAAAAGATGAATTGACAGAAAAAATAGAGAAAAATAGCTCTATTAAAAAAGTTGAGGATATAGAAATAGAAATAAATTTTAATGAAATGGTTATTACAATAATGCTGATTGTAGATGAAGATAAGATTGAAAGTGAGGTGATAATAAATGTCTAATTATTATACTGCTAGAACATCAGATCAAATATTAGAAGAAATGTTAAAAAGCATGCCAGATGAATATTTAAAAACAGTTGGAACTTTTACATATGATTTGAATAAGACATATGCCTTACAAGGAGCTGAATATGATAAAAGAATAGAAGAACTTTGGAATTTCTTTGATATTCATAGATTGAAAAATAGTGAATTGGATAAAAGAGTACTTCAACTGCAAGGATTAAAAAGAAAAGAAGCTACATATGCAGTAGGAGAGGTTACTGTAACAGGAATAGGAACAATTACAAAAGGAGATCTCTTTGAAACTAAAAATGCTGTTCAATTTAAAGCAGCTGAAACAGTAGAAATAATCAATGTTGGAAATGTAAAAATTGAAGCAGTAAAAGCAGGAGAAACTGGAAATGTAGGAGCTAAGGCAATTGTTTTAATGCCTGTTACAATTCAAGGTATAAAATCTGTGATAAATGAAAAAGCAACGTATGATGGTTTTGATGCAGAAACTGATGAATCATTACTAGATAGGTATGACATAAAAGTACAAATGCCTGCTACAAGTGGGAATGTATACCATTATATGCAGTGGGCAAGAGAGATATCAGGAGTTGGAAACTCTAAAGTTTTTCCTCTTTGGAATGGTAAAAATACAGTCAAAGTAGTAATAATAAATGATATGCAGCAACCTGCTAGTATTGAATTGGTAGAAAAAGTTCAAAATTATATAGATCCTAAAGGTGAAAATAATAATACATGGGGTTGTGGTATGGGAGAAGCTCCAATAGGGGCATACTGTACTGTAAAAACTGCAACACCAAAAAAAATAAATATTTCAATTACATTAAAAAAAGAAGAAGGAATAGAGCTGGATATTTTAAAAGAAAGGATAAAGCAAAGTGTGATTGAATTTTTACAAAGTATTGCATTTAAAAAAGATTATGTTTCATATGCTTTAATATCAAACGCCATATTGGAAACATCAGGAGTAATAGAATGGAGTGAACTAAAAATAAATAATGAAGTCAATAATATATTAATAGGAGAAGAGGAAGTAGCAGTATTAGAGGATGTGGTTTTAAATGAATAATAGCCAAATTCTTTTAAATAATTTACATAAAATATTTAGAAAAGATGAATATATTAAAGCAAATATGCAAAATGCTGGACTTCAATTAGATAAAATTGAAAATAAAATAAGGTTAATAGAAAAAGAATTTCTTTTTTCAACAATGTCGCATGAAAGAGTAAAAAAATTAGAGAAAGAATTAGACTATAAGACTAAAAGCGATACCTTAGAGGGAAAAAGATTAGAAATAGAAGCAAGGTGGAAAACTTCTGGAAAATGTGATCTTGAACTATTGCAGATTATAGCAGAAACATGGCAAGCTGATACTGTAGAAGTAAAATTTATAGATGGAAATTTAGAAGTAGAATTTTTAAGTACAATAAATGCTGATTATGATTTAAGAGGTTTGAAAAATTCTCTGGATGAGGCTAAACCAGCACATTTATGGTTTGATTTAACTTTTACTGAACAATTAAAGGCGAATATTTATCAAAATTGTTATGGAACAGAGGAAATAGAACAGGATTTTATAGAAAGAGAAAAAGAAATAATATTAAGAGCAAATTATAAAGAAAGCATTTGGATGGAGGTAGAAGAAGAACATGGGATATAATGGATTAACAAATTTTGGAATAGAATATCAAGCTAGAATGACAGCTGAAAATAAACCAGTGACACTAACAAAGGTAAGAGTAGGGAATGGAAGTATTCCTGCTAGTCAAACAGGGGCAACTACTACAAATCTTTATTCTTATAAAAAAGAGGTAGAAATATTAGCAAAAGAACAAGTGGAGAATGCAGTAAAGCTTCAAATTCTTTTAAATAATTTAGATCAAGAAATAGGATTTTATGTTAAGGAACTAGGAGTATATGTACAAGATGGAGCAGAAGAAAAATTATACTGGTATATAAATAAGGACAATCCATCTTACTTAGATAATAAGAATGTTCCATCTAAACATAGGTATAATCTATTTTTAGAGGTTACAAATGTAGAAACAATTATTATAAATTTTACAGGGCAAGGATTACTTGCAGATAAAAAATATGTAGATGATAGTATTGCAGACTTTGAAACTGGGTACAATATTACATTAAATGATATTAGGAATAAAATTAACTCAAAGATGGTAGCTGGAACGCTTATAAATAGTATGAATACAGGAGAAAATATAGTTAAAGCATTACAAGGAAATGCAGGACTAAATTTTGACCCTAATTTATTATATTTAGATAATATAGGTACAAAAACAAAAGGATATGTATACTTAGATAGTAGGGTAAAAGGAGTATTTGAATGTTTAAATACTACAAGTAGCACAGCAAATGAAACAGTTAATTTCCTAAATATATCTAATAAATCAAATTCTGACAAATTAGAGAATCTAAAAGGTTTTTGGGCATTGGAACCGACAGAATTTAAATTTAAAACTCCTATGACTTTTACAAAAAAACTTATAGAAAATGATATTGTTTTTGTTAATATGGGATTTTATCTAGGTGATTACAGTTACACTAGAACAAAAATATTTACTTCTAAAGCAATTTCTGGATTGGAATTATCTGGTTTTTATTCTGCAGATATTAAACAACCATTTTCATTTTCTCTAAATATAAATACAGATAATATATTGGTAGATAGACAAACAGGCTTTTCTACAAATACTATGGTTATATCAGTATATGTACTAAGAATATAATTAGAGAATTTATTTAAAATTATTGAAGTTGGGAAGTTGGGAATAAATAAAGCTTATTCTGGACAAAAGATAGCTATTTCTTTCAAAAAAACATATAAAAAACCTCCTTTAGTAATAGTGGGAGAAGAAATTTACTCTGTTGCAACTTTATCTACAACTAAAATAAAACTTTATAGTATAAATACTTCCGGTTTTGGAATAATTGTTCTTCAATCTTCTTCAGATTATTCTCCCCAATTTAATTATCTTGTTATAGAACAGGATTAGAGAATTTATTTACAATTAATAATTTAAACAATAAAATAATAATAAAAATTAAAGATGTTGCAGCTAAACATGAAGCCCGAGTTTTATTTGATAAACCTTTTCCTAACAAATGTCTAGGAGTATTCCTTACAGATTACACAAGTGGTGGAATAAACAAACAAGCTATAGAAACAGATTCTATGGATAAAACTGGCTTTATTTTTTTAACTGAAGCACCTGTTGCCGATTTTTTTATGTATTTTGCTATAGGGTATTAAGTTTAGAGAATTATTTAATTAGGTGGTTATGAATAGGGGATAGACAAAATTCCCTTTTCCCTCTTTAAAGATAAAAGTGTGAATGCCTTGAAAATACTAGCTTTTTAATTTCTAAGAAAATCAAATTTTCTGTTAGATTTGGAAATTAGTGTAGATATTTTAAGGATAAAAAGATAAAAAAATAATCAGGAGGTAAAAAAATGTTCAGAGTGTATTCAAAAGAAAAAATATCAAAAGAATTATTTACAGTTAATTTGTTGCAAGAAGAAGTAAATACAGTAATGGGAGGAAATTTATTTTTAGATCATCCAGAGCTAAACATAGAAGATTGCATAGTTGTAGAAAAAGATACAGCAGTTCAAAATCCTTTGTATGATGAAGCAAAGAGAGAAATAAGAGAAATGACAAGAGAAGAAAAGATACTCTTGTTAGGAGAGGAAGATTTATTAATAAATGGGGAGTATATAGAGAATAATGAGATTAAGGAAATAAAGTATGATGAGAATTTAAAATATTATAGACCTACTTGGGATAAAAAGCAGCTTATTTGGTATGATTCTATAAAAAAAGAAGAATTAGTAGAAATTAGAAAAAATAAGTTATTAGAATACGCTTCTTTAGAAAAAGAAAAATCAGATCTAGAAAATATAAAATTTTCTGCAATAGAAGAAATTGCAATTTTAGAAGAAAAGATGAATTTATTAAAAGAAGAAATAGATAAAATAGCAAGTGATCCTATTTATCTAACTAAATAAAAAAATATGAAATAAGGGGAGAATTCCAATGTAATGAAAAATAAATATTAAAAATATTAAAAATAAAGGGGATAATCATGGAAAACATAATTGCAGAAATTCTTAATACCCTTGTTTCAAAATATGGAATATTAGGTCTATTAGTTGGGTATTTAATCTATTTAGATAGAGAGAATAGAAAATTAGATATACAAGATAGAGAAAATGATAGAGAAGATAGGAAAATAAATAGAAAAGTTTTAGAAGAAATACAAAAAAATATAGCTGCTTCATCTGAAAGAATCGCTAAGGTAGAAGAAAGAACAAGAAATTTAGAAAAAGCAGTATTTAAAAGAAAATAAAAAATAGGAGGAGTAAAATGAAAGAATTTTTTATAAATAATATAGAGTTTTGGGGTATATTAGGTGCTTTTATATTAGGATGGATATTACCTAATCCACGTGTATGGAAGATTGGAAAAGAAGTTGGAGATAAATTGCCAGAAAAATTAAAAAAAGAACTTGCTGACAAACTTGATAGCTTTGAACAAGGTCTTCGTGGTAAGGAATATTTAGGAGATAAAAGTATTGCTTCAAATGAGCAAATAAAAGAAGAGACAGAAAAATTAAAAGTTGATTTGGGTTTAAAGGAATAACAGTTAGAAATAACTGGATGGAATTTAAAATAGATCCTATCAACCATAAAAAAAAGTTGTTTCAATTAAAAATTTATAGAAGAGCAAATAGTATAAGAGATTTATTTAAATTTTAAAGCAGGGAAAATTAGTTCCCTGTTTTTTTTATATAAAATAATCTCATAATAAAGGAATATATGACTTTTATATTTTTATTTTGTAATTAAAATAGTTGATTGATATGATATAATATAAATATTAAAACTATTTTAGTAAAGGGGATTGATTTATGGGATTACGAGATATAAACTATAACAGTTATACTTATCCAGCAGAAGATATTATAGAATATAGCAGGATAAATACTGATATTAAAATGTTTGAACAAAAAGAAAGAGCAAAAATCAAACAAGCTACATATTTTAAAATATCTGAAATTGGAAAGGATAATGAGTTTATAAAGATAGATAAACTTAATATTAATTCTTTTCATATAGATGTAAAAGATAAGATATTTGTTTTTAGCGGAGATATTAATCCTGGAGATGAAACTATAAAATTATCTAGATTATCTAAAGAAAGCAGAATTAAAACTCCATTTTTTAAGAATGTGGAGATTAGTATTGCTAGCATGGATGGAGATAACATAAATGTTAACAAATTTAACTTTATAGGATATGTGGCTAATTATTATGAAATATTTGATAATAAAGGTAATGGAAGATTTGAATTAGTAATTACACATAGAGAAAATTTTTATAATGAAAACTTAATAATAACAAGAAAAAATGAATTATTAGCTATTGCTAAATTTCCAAATAAAAAAGAAAAGTTATTAATTCCATTAAGTAAGGAAGAAGCTAAAAGAGAAGTACAAAAAGGATTTCAAACAGAAAATCTTTTATTTTCTTCAGCAGGAATAATATGTGCAGGAATAGGAATAACTGCTGGAGCAACTGCTTTAGCAGCTGGTGGTTTAACTGTTGCTGCCACAATAGGTGTAGGAGTAACAATTTTATATTGTGCTAATACTATTTTTAGTGGAATTCAATCTCTTCGTTTAGATTATATTGGAGATGATGAAGAACTAGTAAAGGATAATTGGAAAATAAATCCAATCAAATGGTCTTTTGGGGAGCTAATTAGTTATACTATAGGAGAAGATAAGAGAGCTATAGGTCATGCTGGATATTATTTATCTGAAATAGTTGTTGGAGGCATTGGGTTAAAAGATACTGCTAAATCATTGAGAGTAGCAAGTAATTTCAAGCATGTTAAAATATCAGGTTATCATCCAGTTTTAGGTAAAATGGCTGGGAGTACAAAGAAAATTAAAAAAGGTAGAGCAATATATAATGGCTTTCAATTAACTACTGGTGGATACAACTTAAAAATTCAGACAGAAGGTTTTAAAGAAAATAAAGAAAAAATAGCTAATTAAGGAGTGAAGATGAAAAAAAATAAATTATTAGAATTTATTAAAATTTTCTTTTGTTATGGCTATATTCCATGTTTAGTTACTATCACAATTTTCGATATTGTTACTGGAAGTAGTACTGATATAAAAAGATTATTGTTAGGCAGTTTTCCAATAGGCTTGATTATATTTATGCCTTTATTGTGTGCTTTGGAATATATGATAAAAGGATACATAAAAGAATTTAAAGTTTCTTCTGCTATGGGAAAAATCTTTTTAATATTAGGTATGGTATTAGTAGTATATGGTGTATATCAAAGAAGCCAGTTATTTAAGTAAGAAAAGATAGGATTTATTTTAATTGTTTTTCTGATATAATATCCTTAAAATATAAATACAAAATAAAAAAATGTGATATGATGTTTATGAAATAGTATGAATTTTGTTATTCTTAAAATACTCCAGCTTTTTCAGTTTTTTCAAAAGAGGAAAAATGGAAAAAAGAACTTGAAAGTGCAGAAAAGATATATGGAATGCTTCCAGAAGAGCAGGAAAAAGAATTCATGAAGCTATGGCTTGAATTTGAGAATATGGAAACTAAAGAAGCAAAGTTTGCTAATACTTTTGATAGATTCCAAGGGTTTATACAAAACCTTACTTCTGATGGGCATACATGGAAGAAGTTCAGTGCTACAAAAGAAATGGTGCTGAAGAGAATGTCACCTATAGTTGAGTATGCACCACAGCTTTTCCATGAGTTTGTGATGCCGGAAGTGCAGAAGTATATTGATAAAGGGATTATAAAGGAATAACTCAATATAATTTTTTTGAAAAATAAACAGCAATTTTAAAAGGTCAGGGAAAAATCTCTGACCTCATTTTTTTAATAATCAAGCATAAAATTTTTTAATTTTTTCTTTATTCTTTGAATACAGTTGTCTATTGATTTAACATCCCGTCCAGTCATTTCAGCTATTTCAATATATGTCATTTCAGCAATAAGATACTCAAAAATCTCATTTTCCATTGGGCTCAAATGAGTTCTTAAATATCTGTTCACATATTCCATCTTTTCCTTTCCAAGACATAATTCTTCTGGAGAATGAAACATAAAGGATTGATGAGTATATGTAATATTAGGTTCTCCTTCACTTTCAGCTTGAATAGATATAGCCATATTGAGAATTTTATTTTTTCTGGAGTTGGAATTTTTTAGAACGGTTATCAGATGACGCTTTATACACAAGAGTGCAAAGGTCTTAAAAGAAGCTGTCTTGTTTTCATCATAGGCATTGATTGCTTTAAAAAGTCCAATCATAGCTTCCTGCATCACATCATCTTTATCCCCACCATAAAAAAAATACTTTTTAGTTCTGTAAAGGATAATTCTCTTCAAACTTTGAAAAATTTCAATAAAAGCTTTGTCATCACCATTTTTTGCATCTTTGATTTTTTTGTTGTCCATTTTCTTTTCCTCCTGAGTTCTAAAATTTCTGTAATGATAGTAAAAAGATTTTTAAAATATGAACATCATTGCATATATAAAAAAAGCATATACTAAAACTTAATTAGTATATGTTTGGCTATACAGTGATTTTAGTTTCTTCCTTTAAAAATTATTTTTAATAAATATAAGAAAATTAATATGAACTGCAAAAACATTTGAATGGCAACATAAAAAGCATTCAAAAAAAGGAACTGAATTATAAATTTAGAGAATTAAAAAAGCATTAAAAATTCACAAAAATAAATACATAATCCAACAAAAAACAATGATAGTCCAAAAAGACAAAATAAGAAGAATAAAAGAACTTTCATAAAAACTCCCCTGTTTTAATTGATATTTTACTAAGGTTATTCTAAAAAAAATGTTAAAACTCCTTTATTTTTTATATGAAATAAATATTATTTTTAAAAATATTTAATAAGTTTATAAAAATTGATATCAATTAATCAAAAAATTATAATATTAAATATCAATAAATTTTGCCAGTTCTGAAAGAAATGTTAATTTTACAATGCTGAAGGGGAGAAAAATTAATCAAGATACATGAATTAATATTAAGGGGAAGAAAATCTTTATAAAAAGGTTTGGTTATAAAATAGAGTTGTATTGAAATTAAAATATGAAGTAAAAGTAATAAGAAAGGGTAAAAATAAAATTTAATATAAAAAGTAAGTTTATGATTAAAGATGGGCGAAGACAATTAAAAATCTATGGATAAATCAATTATCAGTAGCTTTTTTTATTGCTCCAAAAAATAAAAAAGCCTAGTCATTTCTTGGTCGTACACTAGGCAGACGACATTCTGATAATTTTATATCATATTTTATTTTCTCTGTCAATAGTATTTTTAAATTTTTTTGAAAATTTTTTATAAAGATAATACTTGGGTTTTAACAAGTCATGAGCTAAACAATTCAGCATATTTATTTGTAATAAAAGACAGGACTTTTAATTTTCAAAATAAATATTTGTAAAGTGTATCTATCAATTATTTTTCTTAGCTGTTATAAAGTATCTCTTCAATAAATTTAAATATGCAGAAATAATTCTTTATATTTCAAGTAATTGATTTTATTGCAGTATTTCCTTGGCAGTATTTTCATCTATTACCAGATGTGTTATAATACCAGTTTTTAAAGCTCCTATAACGGCATCTTTACTTGTTTTTGAAGAACATAGTCCAATTACATGCTCTATCTTTCTCAAGTCATCTAAAGGTATTTCAATAGAGAAATCACTCTCTCCAGTGATGAATTTACCATTTATATCATAATAATAAGAGAGTATATTTCCAATAGCTTTTCCTTTTTGGAGATTGTCTCCAAATCTTGAAGCAGTAGCAAGGTCAGGAACTGATGGATGGTTTCCTATACTAAGGACAGCAACATCCAGTTTTTCCCATAATCTCTTTATATCCTTGTAATTTTCAATGTTGATAAATAGATTTTTTTCCTGCTCAGTAGCTAGAAAAGCAGGTGCAAAAAGATAATAAGGCTTTAGGAAAGTCATCTGTGAGAATATTCTTACCAGCTCATTTGAATGAAAATCTTTAGTAGGCATAGAGATATTACCAACTAGAGGGCACACATAACCTTCAAGCTCCATCTTTTTTTCTGAAACTTCAAGCTTCTGAACCAGATCACCAATATTTTTTCCCCATCCAAGTCCAAATTTTCTATACTTTTTAAGATCATTACTCATATATGATATTACATTATTCAATATTACCTGATCAGTAAGATAATCTGTATCAGCTTGAGGAATAACCATTCCCCCTTCAATATTGTATTTTTTCTTGATCTCTTCCATAAGAAAATCATTGCTTACAAATGGAGAATTTATCTGAATAGTAACTATACCTGCTTCCTTTGCATCAGCAAGCATCTTACTCACAAGAGGACGAGATACCCCTAGTCTCTTGGCTATCTCATTTTGAGTAAGGTCTTCTTCATAATACATTTTGGCTATTTCCACCATTTTCTGAGTTTTTACATTATCATCTAACATATGTTTCCTCCAAATTTGCAGATTAGTCTTCAATATAGACAGTGCTGAAGTCATGAAGAGTAACTGGATGGATATTTAATCCTTTTATATTTTTCTGAGCTCCAACAGCTAATATTCTGTTATAAAGCATAATGTCAGGAGCATCATCCACTATTAATAATTGAATTTCTTCATAAAGTTTCTTTCTTTCTTCTGGGTCAGTAGTCATTTTAGCTTTATCTAAAAGCTCGTCAACTTTAGGATTTTCATAGAAATCTCTGTTACCAGCTCCACCTTTTGCAGATGAATGATACATTGCATAAAGTCCATAGTCAGCATCTCCTGTTACTACTCCCCATGAACCTAAGAAAAGGTCATGTCTTCCTTTTTCAGTAGCATCCCAGTAAGCACTTACCTCTACTACATCTATTCTTAAATCAATGCCAATTTCTTTCAGATAAGCTTGAAGTATTTCAGCAGTCTGTGTATTAGCTTCTCCTCCAAATACAAGGATGCTTGTTTTGAATCCATTTTCATATCCAGCTTCTTTCATCAGTTCACGAGCTTTTTCTACATTATACTCATAATTTTTAGTTTTATCAGTAAATCCGAATACCCCTGGTGCTATAGGTGAAGTAGCTATTTTACCGCTTCCATTAAGGATAACATCAACGATAGCTTGCTTATCTACAGCATAGTTTATAGCTTTTCTTACTCTTACATCATTCAATGGAGTTTTTTGAGTATTCATTCCAACATATGAGTAAGAGATTGAAGGTTTTGTTATAAGTTGTAATTTAGGATTGTTTTTTATAGTATTTTCATCTACTGAACTTACAGATATAGAGATATCAATTTCTCCAGTTTCCAGTCCAATAGTTCTGTTTGAAGCTTCTACAATATTTTTGAATACTATGTATTTAAGTCCATTCTTTTTATCAAAGTAATCTTCATTCTTTTCAAGAGTAAGGCTGTCACCAGGCACCCATTCTTTAAATTTGTAGCTTCCAGTACCAATAGGGTGATCTTTAAAGCTTTGCTCATCTTCAGTTAATAATTTTTTGCTCACAATACCCAGTGCAGGGTGAGAAAGATGTGCAAGTAATGGACCAAAAGGTGTCTTTGTAACAATATTTACAGTGTAGTCATCTACTACCTCTACTTTTTCAATAGGAGGAAGTACAAAGGCTATTCTAGGTGAGTTTGCCATTCTTTCAAATGAGAATTTGACATCTTCAGCAGTAAAATCATATCCATTGTGGAATTTTACTCCTTTTCTCAACTTAAACTGCATAGTTCTGTCATCTATCTGCTCCCATGATTCAGCCAGTCCAGGAAGTATATTCATATCTCCATCTGACTCTACCAGTCTTGAATAGATAAGCTTATTGGCTCTCAATGAGAAACCATCATTTCCCTGATGTACATCTAGTGATTTAGGCTCTCCGTCTTGAGCAATTATTAATTTTTCTTTTACAGGTTTTGAAGCAGTTTGTTCTTTGTCATCTGAACATGATGTAAACAGTACTGTACAGCTTAGCAGTATCATAAGTAGTTTTTTAAACATAAAGAAATCTCTCCTTTTCATTTTTATTATATTATAATGGTAAACATTGAAAAAAACAATTACTAAATATGGTATCTCAATTTTATCTACCTCCTTCCAAAAAAAGAAATTTTATGTATTTAAATTATATACTGGAAAAAATATGGAATTCATTTTTTTTAAAATAAAAATATAGCTAAAAGAGCTTTTTCAGATAATTTTTTCAACTAATCAAAGAAAAAATAAAAGTATAAAAATATTAAATTCAAATAAAAATATAATAAAAAATTAAAAAAAATTTCATTTTTAAAATTAATATATTATACTATGGATATAAAAAGAACTTAAGGAATATATAATAAAATAATCTGAGAGGAGTTAAGATGTCTGAGAAAAATTTTAAATATATGGAGAGAATATTTAAAAGGAAAATAAAAATGATATTGAGAATAATAGGGATATCTTTAATAGCAGGGACAATATCCTTATCAATGACAGAAGAAGAGATAAAAAAGAAAGCTGAGGAATTTAGAACAGAGGAATACTACTATATGGGCAGTGGAAAAGGAAATAGCCCATTAGATACAATAAATGCAGCAGAGGCTTATGCACAGGGATATACAGGAAAAGGAGTTACTTTAGGGATAGTAGATCGATATGTGAATCTATCTCATAGAGAATTTTTGAATAAAGATAATTCCTATGTAATAGGGGAAGTGCCTAAAGATATAGATTGGATAGAAAATTTTCATGGTTCTCATGTAGCAGGAATAATGTCAGCTTCAAAAGATGGATATGGAATGCATGGGGTAGCTTTTAATAGTAATTTTGTTTCAGGAAATGCATTTCCAACAAAGAATAAAACAGAGGGAGAAAATACAATAGAAGCATATGAATATTTTAATACAAGGGAAGATATAAAAGTAGTTAATAATAGCTGGGGATATGGAGTATATATTGATGAAATTCATAATACAGATGGAGAAAACCACAAAGGCAGAGATGGATTTTTAAAAATAATACAAGAAGATGAAGACGCTCAAAATAGTATTGAAATATTAAAAAGCAGTATGAAAAAATATAATAAACTTTTAATTTTTGCTAATGCAAACTCTGGGCATATAACACCATCTCTAATTCCTTTATTATCATATCTAGATAAAGAAGTAAAAAATAATATAATAGGGGTAACAGCATTAGATACATTTTCAGGAAAAGATAATCTGGGATTTCTAGCAGTATTTTCAGATTTAAATAAATATAATGAAGAAAACAGTATATCAGCACCAGGGACAGTTATAAATTCAGCAGATGCTGCTAATTCTCAAGAATATATTCCACTGGATGGAACCTCAATGGCAGCTCCAATGGTAACAGGGGTAGGTGGATTGGTACAGGAAGCATTTCCATATATGACAGGAAAACAGATAGGAGATGTACTTCTATCTACAGCAAATAAAACTGTTGATGAAGCTCTGGGATTTACAGCAACAATACAGGAAGATGAAGATAAAAAACCTATTTTAAATATGATATATTTTACTAAGAAACCAGATTTTAAAGATAAATTAAAAAAGGATATAGAGAAATATTATGACGCAAATGAAGTGATGTTGCGAATATATTATTTAGGGTTTGGGGAAGAGGGAAATAAAGAAAATTTTGTAAAAACTTATATGGAAGGAAATTGTATTTCTATTTATGAAAATGTACCATATGAAATAGTATACGGACAGGGGCTAGTGAATGCAGGAAATGCAGTGAAGGGATTGGGAACGCTTAATGCCAGAAGATTAGGAAAGGGAGATATAAGTTCATCAAATAATAGAGTAAAAAGTTATCTAACTGGAAAAGAGCAAGCACTTTATTCAATAAATACAATGGGCTTTGATTCAACATGGAGTAATGATATAACTGAAACAAGAGTTGGATATATGACAGCAAAAGAAAATTTAGAGGGAGTAACTAATATAAATAAATTTTCTGATGAAGAAAAAGGAAAGTTAAATGAATATATAACTAAAAATATAAATTTAACAGATGAAGAAAAAGAATACTTTGATAAAATGTTTAAGTTTTATCTTTCTAATGAATATAGATATGACAGTGAGAGTGGAAAAATAGTAACATCTCCTGATAATGATATTCTCTTATCAAATGGAAAAGAATATATAGATGAATACAATAAAAGAGTAGAAGAAAGCAGATTGGCAGGACTTTCAGTTGGATTGCTGAAAGAGGGAGCAGGAATACTTTCTCTTGCAGGGAATAATACATATAAAGGAGCAAGTATAGCAGGAGGAGGAACTCTACAGATAGACGGTTCAGTAGCTGGTGATGCTTACAGTCTTAATGATGAAATGGGTACTGGAATTATTGCAGGAAAAGGGACTATTGAGAGAGACTTATACAATTATGGAAAAGTACAGGCTGGAAGCTGGGGAAAAATTGGAACTCTTACAGTAAATGGGGAATTTGAATCATCAGGAGCTATTGTAGTAAATGTAGATGGAAAAGAAAATAGCACACTTTCAGTAGGAAGCATAGGAAATATAGCAGGAACAACAATAGAAATAAACGGAGTAGCAATACCTGAGTATAGATACAGTAATTTTTTAATGTCTGGAAATAATAATACAGCAGTAGAAAATTTAACAGGAAGACTATCTTTATTCTTAGGATATGATGTAGAAAAATCCTTAACAAGAAGTATGACTACTAATTATGATTTAGCAGTAAACAAGACAGCAGGATTAGATTCTTTATCTGGAATGAACAGCAGTCAGAGAATATCATCAAGACTACTGGAAAATATGTATTCAGCTCTTTCTGGAAAATCTGAACAGAGGGAATTAGATATTTTGTATAATATTGAAGATGAAGGAACAGCCTTGAGAGCTTTTCAAGAAACATATGGGGGACTGCAAGCAGACATGGTGCATAATCTTCCTTTGAATACAAGAATAAATAGCTCAATATATTCAAGATTATCTGACAGTGATATGATACTTGATAAAGCAGAAAATTCAGTAGTATCTCTGGATAAAAATATGTGGGTAAAAGTGTTGAACGGCTGGAAAGATATAGACAGCAGCAGAGGAATGAGTGCTATTGATATTGATATGAAAGGCTTTATACTTGGAAATGATTTTCAACTTAACAGTAATTACAAAGGTGGATATTATCTAGCTTACGGAGAGAATGACATCAAGTCAGGAAATGATAAAGGTGAGATAAAAGACTTTAGAACAGGGCTATATGGAAATTACGAAAAGAATAAACTTAGTGTAAACAGTTATCTAGGTCTGGGATTCCAAAGAAACGAAAGTGAAAGAACTCTATCTGTACTAGATAGGAAAGCAAAAGGGAAATATGACAGCTGGACATTTGAAGCTGGTGCAAAATTAAGATATGCTTTAGATAATAATCTGTATCCATATGGAGAAGTAAATATCATCAGATATGAAAATGAAGATTTCAAAGAAAAGGGAGCAGGAATATATTCTCAAAGATTTGAAAAGTCTAAAAATATCTATACAACAGCAGGTCTAGGAATAGAAAAAATAAAGGACTTCAAAACAGGAAGAGGAACAATAGCACTTGGGTATGAAAGAATACTTACAGGAAATGACCCAGATATGCGAGTATCTTTTGCAGGAAATGAAAGTAATAAATTTAAAGTAAAAGGACATGAAGAAGATAGAGATTATTTAGTTGTAAAGATAAAAGGAGAAAAGATCTTTGAAAATGGAGCGAGCATCTATGGAGAACTGGAAGGAAGAGTGTCAGAAAATACTAGAGACATCAGAACAAGTTTAGGAACAGGATATAGATTCTAAAGAAGTTCACAAAGTATTTTCATAAATGAGATTTATAGAAATTTCCATATTTATGAGCTGTTTAGGTAAGAATGTCATTGATTTTATTTCAAAGGGAACAATGGCATTTTTTCACTTTGTATTTACAATGAGTTGAGCTTGTGATAAAATGTATTATATTATTATTTTGAAAAGTATGGGAGTGTAGATTTATGAAAAAGATGAAGAGTTTTCTCGGATTACTGCTGCTTGTTTTTATTTTTGCATCATGTGAAAGCGGAAAGAATACAGCAAAAGACAATTCTAATATAGAAAAACTTGAGTATAAAGAAAGTATGGAGAAGTATAACTATGATATAGTAATACCGCAGATAAAAGGTGTTGAAAACGAAGATATTTCCTACCTTAATCTTTCTCTTCAAGAAAGTGCAAGAATACTTATAGAAAATATTATGGGATCAGCAGATGCTGGAACAAAAGAAGCTCCAGTGGAAGCTAAAATGAGTTATGAGATAAAAGAAAATAATTTCAATATTCTTTCAATAGTTGTAACAACATACACATATCAAGGGGGAGCCCATGGTATTACAAGTATAGAGTCATACAATATAAACAAAAAGGATTATTCTCTTCTTAATTACGATATGATATTTGATGAAAATGCAGAAGATTATTTCAATATGAGAATGAATGATATAATAACTGCAAGCAGAGAAAATAATGGAAGCAGAAAGGCTTTAAATACTGATGGAAAAGAGGTATTGTTCTTTGATAATGCTGAATCAAATGTAAAAAATACAGTTATGTATTTTGATGGAGATAATGTAGTATTTCTTTATCCACACTATGAGATAGCTCCATATTCAAGTGGTATGCCTATATTCAAATTTGATAAAAAAGATATTAAAAAATATGTAAAAATAAAGTTCTAGAAACAGCAGATTGCACTCTGCTGTTTACTGGATGGAGATTAAAAGCAGCTGTCTTGATTTAAAGGCAGCTTTTTTTCTTAAAGCATATTGAAAAATCAAAGCTAATTCTAGGCTTTTTTCAGTATAAAAAGGATAATATAGTTTTTTTCTAATACCTATAATAGGTATAAAGACTAGGAGGAGAAAATATGTATAATAAAAGCAGATATGATAAACTTAAATATTTACTGGAGATAGGAATATTCTGTGTAGTAATATATTTTATCCATAAAGAGATGAAAATATACAGCATAAAAGATATAAGGGAATCTTTAAGGGCTATAAATACTGGATATGTAATACTTGGAGTTGGGATAGTAATAGTAGATTATTTTCTTCTTACTATGTATGATGTACTGGCATTTAAAAATGAAAAATTAAAGCTTTCTAATTTAAAAATAATATTTACTTCATTTATAAGCTACGCTTTTGCTAATTCCATTGGACTTTCAGGCTTGACGGGATCGGGGTTGAGAATAAACTTATATTCTTTGTGGAATGTTCCCTACAAAAGCATTATAAAAGTAATAAAATTCTGCTATGTAAGTTTTTGGGTAGGACTTTTGTGGGTAGGAGGATTATTTCTTACATTTGAACCAGTGGATCTGAGTAGATTTAATTTTTATTTTGGAACAACAAGAGAAGTGGGAATAATTCTTTTGATAATAGCAATATCATACTCATCTCATAAAGTATTTTCAAAAAAGAAAAGCATTGAAATATCTGTATTCCAAATACTTATATCTCTTTTAGACTGGATAATGGTATCAGGACTTATATATATATTTCTTCCACATAGCGATACACTTACATTTATGAAATTTTTTCCAATATTCCTCAGTGCACAGATCATAGGGGTACTGAGTAATCTGCCAGGTGGAATTGGTGCTTTTGATTATGTATTCCTTACTTTGATGGGGAAATATTATCCTTCATCAACAATAGTGGCAGCTTTGATAATATTCAGACTTCTTTATTATATAGCTCCCTTTGGAATAGCTTTGGTGTCTTACTGCATCTATAGAGTGATGCTGAAAAGGGGAGAAGTAAAAAATATATCTATTGTACTTGGAAAAATGGTAATTTCTTTGATACCGCTTCTTATATCTATATTGATATTTGCAGCTGGAATAGTTCTTATAGTATCTGGAAGTATGCCACCTCTTATTTACAGAGTCAAGATATTGAAAGATGTACTTCCTGTATTTACTATTAAAGTATCGCATTTTCTTGGAAGTATAACAGGAGCAGTCCTTCTTATACTTGCCTACGGAATAAAAAAGCGGCTCAATGGGGCATATTATATGACAATAGTGTTTCTTGGAGCAGGAATAGCTCTTTCATTGCTAAAGGGACTGGACTATGAGGAAGCCTTTTTCTTGGGAGTTATACTGGCTATAATAATTCCATTGAAAAAGTATTTCTATAGAAAAACTTCTATTATAGATGAGAAATTTACTCTTAACTGGATGGTAATGATATTTCTGGTTGTTATATCAAGCCTATACTTAGGATTTTTTGCCTACAGCAAATCAGACTACATGGATCAAATATGGTGGAAAGTACCTTTTAACAAGGAGTTCCCAAGATTTTTAAGAACGACCCTTGGTATATCTGCCACTCTTATTGTGTTTGGTGTATGGAAGCTTTTTGCTCCTGTAAATGAAATAGTAGAAACAGACAGCAGAGAAGTGAGTGAAAAAGTAAAAAAATGTCTTTCTTTTTCAGATAACCCTGAGGGAAATCTAGTGCTGTTAAATGATAAAAAAATTGTATTGGAAGATGAAGAGGAAAGCTTTGTAATGTATGGAAAAAGTGGTAAAAGCTATATAGCTATGGGAGATCCAGTTGGAAAACCTGAAAAAGCTGGAGATTCTATCTGGAAATTTTATGAGTTATGCAGAAAAAATAGCAAGCAGCCTGTATTTTATGAAGTGTCTAAGGATTATCTTGATTACTATCTTGATGTTGGGCTGAACTTTTTAAAAATAGGAGAAGAGGGAGTAATTGATCTTAAAAAATTTACATTAAATATACCTCAAAGAAAGAATATAAGGTACACATACAATAAGCTTAATAAAGAAAATATGACCTTTGAAGTTATTCCAAAGGGTGAAGGTATAAAATATATGAAAAGATTGAAGGAGATATCTGATGAATGGCTGGAAAGTAAAAAAGTCAAAGAGAAAGGTTTTTCTCTGGGATATTTTGATGAAGAATATCTGAATAACTTCCCAATAGCTGTACTGAAAAAAGATGATGAAATAATAGCCTTTGCAAATATAATGGTTACTGATTCTAAAAAAGAAGCAGCTGTTGATCTTATGAGATATTTGAAATCGTGTATCAGTGGAACTATGGAGTATCTTTTCATTTACATAATACTCTGGGCAAAAGATGAGGGATATGAGAGATTCAGTCTTGGAATGGCTCCTCTTTCTGGTATGGAAAATAGGGAGATAGCTCCTGTCTGGAATAAAATAGGGCTTTTTGTATTCAAAAATGGAGAGAGTTTCTATAATTTTCAAGGACTTAAACTCTTTAAAAATAAATTTTATCCTGAATGGGAACCAAGATATATAGCTTATTCAGGAGTATTCTCAATGCCGAAAGTATTAAAAGATGTGACACTTTTAATATCAGGTGGTGTTAAAGGACTTATATCTAAATAGAAAAATGAAAATAGAAAGCTGATTGAAAAGTATAGGGATTTTAAAATCTACCCTATATTTTTTAGCCAGCTTTTATTAATTAATCAGCTAGTTTAAACTCTTATAATATCCAAAAATAATATTGAAAATTGCTGTAATATTTTATCTATTCTCCTATAATTTTATGAAGAAAATTAATAATAAATTTTTCTGATTTTTAAGGTTCTAAAATTATATTGTTTTTATTTAAAAAGTGGATAGGGGAAAAAAATTTGAAATTATAAAATATCTTTATTCATATCTTTAAAGACATAAAAAAATATAAGAAGAAAAAAAGCATTGATTTTTCAATTTTGAAGAGTATAATTTAAATAGATAAGAATATATTTTTAAGATAATTGTAATAAAAATATAATATTAAAAAAAATATAGATAAGGCCAAGGATTCCTCCAAACTTTTACAGATTGACTCTTTTGGATATTTCATAAAAATTGTGAGATAAGAAAGGAAAGGAATACTTACAACGAAGATTCATTGACTTCTACCTATTATTTAATTATCACTAATTAACTAAGGAGGATGAAATGGATATAGCTAGTACAGGTAAATTTATGCATTTTTTGTTGAGTCTGAATGTAACTACACTAAAAGCAGTAGTAATGGGAGCTTCAGCTATTGGTGCAGGATGTGCTATGATAGGAGGAATAGGAGCAGGAATAGGAGAGGGATATACAGCAGGTAAAGCAGTAGAATCAGTTGTAAAAATTCCTGAGCAAAAAGGAAGTATTATAACTACAATGATATTAGGGCAGGCAGTTGCCGAATCAACAGGAATATTTGCTCTGGTAATTGCTCTTCTTCTTTTATATGCTAATCCAATGCTGGCAGTTTTTAATTAATATTATAATAAACTATAAAATAAATGAAGATTGTTTAAATAAAGATGAAATACAAGTGAAGATATAATTTTAGAATTTTTTTGATAGAGAAGACATATAAATCTTTCTAATTTAAAATTTTTAAAATTAGAAAACATAATGAATCACAACAACTTCACTGTTATATCTAAGTAATTAAAGCAGCTAGATATTCTAACTGCTTAATTACTGGAAAAATATTATTCAATAAAATTAACTAAAATTTGATATTATGAAAAGTTTGATAATTATTTCTTAGTGGTGTTTTTTAATATGATAAGCAAGAAGTCCCCACTTCAAAAATTATAAAGTAATTTTAAGTGATGAACGGTTCACTGTAATTATTCTTTAATCAATATGCTTACCTTATAGAGCAGATCTGCTCTTTTTTTTATGCTTAAATTCCCTGGTTCAATTATAATATTAACTTCATCGTTTACCCGTTTGAAATTATTTTTTTCTATCCATTCTATTAACATTTTAGTGGAAACTTTATTTTCAAAATGATTTCCTTTCAATATTATAGAGGCATACTTTCCTTTGGTTAAAATTAACTCTTCAACTTTTTTATCACCTTTAATAACAATATACCCTGAACCTAGAATATTCACATCAGCAATTTCCTGCAATTTCTTTTTAGTTATATAAAATAAAATTTGTCCATAGTATTTATCAAACAGATCTAATGTTTTTTGATTAGGAAAAGCCATAGTTTTACGATTTTCTTTTTCATATATTTTTATTCCACTTACATTTTTAATTTCTTCTATAAAAGGAATTCCAATAGGCATTTTTGAAGTTATTTCCATTCTTTTAAGGTGTTCCTCCAGATCTTTTTTTACCATTTTCAGCTTTTCTATATCATCGTTTATTCTTTCTAAAACATTTGCTATAAGTTCTTTATCCTTTTCAATTTCTTTGCTCCTGTCATCTGTTTTTTCACTGAAAAAGATTTTAATTTCTTCAAGAGTGAGCCCTAATTTTCTCATTGTGTTGATTTTTTTTATTGTTATTATCTGGGCTCTGGAATAGCATCTGTAATTATTCTCTTTTCTGAATTTAGGAGAAATGATACCTTCTCTGTCATAATACCTTAGTGTAGAGCGTGGAATTTTAAGAATTTTAGAAATTTCTCCAACTAAAAAATATTTCTGCATATTTCCTCCTTAAATAAATTTAAGTACAAAATTAATATAAAATTAATAATTAAAAAATTATTATATTTATATTTAATAATAACAAATTTAGATAAAATTTACTATATTATTTAATAAAAAAATTTTTAAAAAAGCTTGACCTTAAACCAACTTAAAGGTTTATAATTAATTATATAAAGGAACAACTTATATAATACTAACAATAACTGATAACAGGAGGCAATAAAATGAAAAAAACAACAATAATTTTATCAACATTAATGGTAATGGTTTTATCAAATGGAGTTATATATGCAGAACAAGGCGATGGAAAACCTTTAGAAATGGATAAAATTGAAGTAAGTGCACAGGAAAAAACAGAGAAAATAGGAATCTTAAATGATGAAAAAACTCAACAAACAGAAGATAAATATGAATATGCACATAGCTATGCAAGAGAAAGAAGCGAAGAAAGATAATTTAGATAATTTATAAATAGAAATATAACTCTTGAAATTTTTTATTAGAAAAGACACATAAATCTTTCTGATTTCTAAATTTCTAAAATTTACTTAAAAGTTTTAATCAACTTCTCCCAATTAAATAAATGGGTGTCTCATGGAGAGTACAACAGTATTATTGCTGTATCTCAGAGCACCCATTTTTATATTCTAAATATAACTATCTTGTACAGTCAGAGGCACTTCCCACTAAAATTTCCAAGCCGTGAGAAAGAGAATCTATAATAAAAGACAGTGATTCATCAACAGCTTTTGGACTTCCAGGCATATTTATAATAAGGGTAGATTTTCTTATACCTGCTGCTGCTCTGGAAAGCATAGCTCTTTTTGTTATACTCATAGAATAAGCTCTTATAGCTTCTGGGATACCAGGAACTATCTTGTCCACTATTTCCAATGTTGCTTCAGGAGTTACATCTCTTTTAGCAAATCCTGTTCCTCCAGTAGTGAGTATCAAATCAGCTTCATTATTATCACATATATTTTTCAATGTTTCTTTAATAAGCTCATATTCATCTGGAATAAGTATTTTTTTTACTACTTTATAACCCTTTTCAGTAACAATTTTTTCTATTACTTTAGTAGAAAGATCTTCCCTTTCTCCTCTGGCACCTTTATCACTCATACACACAATAGCAGTTCTAAACATATATTTATGCCTCCATAACAATTTTTTTTATTATATCATATATTTCTTAGGAAAAGAATGAAAAACTATTTGAAAAATTCTTGAAATTGGAAAATAAGAATTAGAACTCTTGATATAAAATGTTAAATCTGATAGAATGTTCTAAGATAAAATAATGAGGTGATTAGATGAAAAAGATTTTTACAACAATGGTAGCAGTAGTTTCAATTTTTTTATTGGCAGCATGTGGAAAGACAGAGAAAAAAGAGATAACTATAAGTGCAGCAGCAAGTTTAAATGAAGTATTATCTCAAATAGCTGAAAATTATCAAAAAGAAAATAAGAACATAACAGTAAATATAAACTTTGGTGCTTCAGGTGCTCTTAAAAAACAAATTGAAGGAGGAGCTCCTGTAGATTTTGTATTTTTTGCATCTAAAAAAGATTTGGAGGATTTGAAAAAGCAAAATCTAGTATCAGAAAAATTCTCTAAAGATATACTTGAAAATACTATGGTAGTAGCAGGAAGAAAGAAAATAGATGATCTGTCTGAAATGCTTGATCATAAAGTAGCAATAGGAGATCCGGATATAGTTCCAGCAGGAAGATATGCAAAACAGGTACTTGAAAATGCAGGGCTGTGGGATAGAATGCAGGAAAATTTTGTACTTTCTAAAGATGTAAGAAGTGCTATGCAGTATGTAGATCTATATGAAGTTGATTATGCTATGATTTACAAGACAGACAGCAGAGTTATGAAAAATGCTGAGATAGTCTATGAAGTGCCAAATACACTTCATACACCTATCATATACAGCTGTGGTATATTAAATGATAAAGAGAGAGATGAAGTAAAAGATTTCTATAAATTCCTTACTAATAAAGATTCAATTGATATTTTTGAAAAATTTGGGTTTAAAGTTATAAATGAACAGTAAACTTGATATAAATGCTGTGTTCCTTACTTTAAAAATAGCTTCTATATCTACTGCACTGACACTGATAGCAGCGGTGCTTTTAGTGTGGGGCATGGAAAATAGAAGCAAAAAGCTTAGGAGCATAGTTGAAATGCTTATAAATCTTTCTCTTTTCATATCTCCTACAGTTTTGGGGTATATCCTTATTATATTTTTAGGAAAAAGAGGGATAATAGGCTCGTATCTGTATGAGTTTTTCAATATTCAGGTAATTTTTTCATGGTGGGCAGGGATAATCACTGCATTTGTAGTGTCGCTGCCCCTTATGTATAATTGTATAAAAGCTGGGTTCTCTTCATTGGACTATACCTATAGAGAGGCTGGAAAAGAAATGGGAGCTTCTGATTTTCAGATACTTCGTCTGGTAATCCTTCCATTGATAAGAAGAAATATACTTGCAGGGATAGTGCTGTCTTTTGGAAGAGCATTAGGGGAGTTTGGAGCTACTCTTATGCTGGCAGGAAATATCCCTGGTAAGACACAGACTATGTCTATTGCCATATATTCAGCAGTAGAACGTGGAGATAACAGAACAGCCAATGTACTATTGGTAATAGTACTTGTAATAAGTTTTTGTATAATGTGTCTTTATAACTATTTTTTTAAAGGAGCAGAGAAATAATGAAAAAGATAGAAACTGTAAATGCAGTAGGGCATGTATTACAGCATGATATTACAGAGATAATCCCTGGAGAAGTAAAAGGAAGAGCTTTTAAAAAAGGGCATATAATAAAAGAGGAAGATGTAGAAAAGCTATTGAGGCTTGGGAAAGATCATATATATGTCTTTGAACTTGGAGATAAGGGGATACATGAAAATGATGCTGCCCTTGTACTTGGAAAGCTTGGAAAAGGTAAAAATATCAGACTGGCTGATGAGATAAAAGAGGGAAAAATAAATTTTTATGCACAAGAAGATGGTGTATTGAAAGTAGATACAGAAAAACTTCTGGAGCTGAATATGCTTGGAGAGATATCTTTTGCTACTCTTCCAGATAATATTCCTGTAAAAAAAGGAGACTTAGTAGCAGGAGCAAGGGTCATTCCTTTAGTAATTGATAAAGAAAAAATGGAAAAAGCTGAGAGCATCATTCAGACTCCCATATTAAATGTAAATAGTTATAGAAAATATAAGGTGGGAATGGTAACTACTGGAAATGAAGTTTTCTTTGGAAGGATAGAAGATAAATTTGGAAAGATAGTTACTGATAAACTTAAAGAGTTTGACTGTGAGGTAATAGCTCAATTACTGTCACAGGATAGTAAAGATATGATAAAGAGAAAGGCTCAGGAACTTTTAGATATGGGAGCAGAAATGCTTATATTTACAGGAGGAATGTCTGTAGATCCTGATGATGTGACGCCATCTGCAATAATAGAGCTGGGAGGAGAGCTGGTAAGTTATGGTTCACCTGTTCTGCCAGGTTCTATGTTCCTGCTGTCATATCTTGGAGATGTACCAGTGATGGGACTTCCTGGATGTGTAATGTTTGCTAAGAGAACTATATTTGATTTAGTTCTTCCTAGGGTATTAAGTGAAGAAAAGCTTACAACTAGAGATATTATGATGTATGGAAATGGAGGACTTTGTCAGAGCTGCGAAGTATGCCATTATCCTAACTGTACATTTGGAAAATAAGAGGTATGAAAATGAATTTTACACATTTTAATGAAAATGGAAGAGCCAGAATGGTTGATGTCAGTGAGAAAGATGAAACAAAAAGAAAAGCTGTAGCCAGAGGATATATTCAGATGGGAGCAGATACAATCAAGGCTGTAACTGAAGGAAGAATAAAAAAGGGAGATGTCCTTTCTGTAGCACAGGTAGGAGGTATATGCGGAGCTAAAAAAACATGGGATTTGATACCTATGTGCCATAATATACTTTTGACAGGGGCAGATATAAATTTTGAGGTGGCAGATGACAGAATCTGGATAGAGGCATCTGTAAAGACTACTGGGAAAACAGGAGTTGAAATGGAAGCTCTTACAGCTGTAAGTATAGCAGCTCTTACTATATATGATATGTGCAAGGCTATAGACAAGCATATGATTATAGGAGAAATTAAACTCATAAGCAAGACTGGTGGGAAAAGTGATTTTCTTCTGGAAGATAAAAAATAGAATAAAGTAAGAAATAGATTAAGTTTTAGGATTTTCTAAGTTGGAAGTTCTAAAACTTTTTTTATTGTTGAAGAAAGTAAAAAAAATAAAATGTGAATAGAATAAGTGTATTAAAGATAGAGATAAGAGATTTTAAAAAATGTCAAAAAATTAGATAAGAGATAACTTGAGAAAATATGAAATATTTAATTTAGGGAGATAAAATTTTTAGGAAGTTGAAACTATAGGTACAGTGAAAAATTTCAACAAGGGTAAGAGGTGAATTGCAATTATTGGATATTAAAAAATTAACTCTCTAAGTCTTAAAATTTTTGAGATCATGTAATTTTAAAAATGAAAATTC